>CAYNUN010000140.1:0-5841 GCA_964400345.1 uncultured Methylobacteriaceae bacterium | reverse complement strand
CGCGGCCGGGAGACGTTCTCGGAGCGGGCGCTTACGGCAAGGTCTCGGAAATCTCCTATCGCGGCGAGAAATGCGTCCTCAAGGAACTGACGGAGATCACGACGGGGCCTGAGGATCAACAAATCCATCTGCCCAAGATCACGGCGGCGGCGGACGACGCGGCCAACAACAAAAACCTGGTCGACAATATGAGCCGTGAAGATTTCATGGGCGCCGTTGAAAAATACAAGTTCGGAAACAGAGATTTTCCGTCCGCTGTCAAAAAGGAGATCGAGGCGTATATCAATGTCCATTCTAATATCAACAAAGGAAAGAAAAAATACACGAATGAAGAGGAGGCCATTTACTAAAAGTGGCTTTTCAAGTACGATTTGATTTTTCCCGATCAGGCTGCGAACCAGGCATCGCCGAAGCTCAAGCTCGATCGGCACGGCGAGTCCGCGGCCGCCTGGATGAAGGGCGACATGACGCAGGTGGCCAAGCCGACGGTCTATCTGGTGCGCGAGACGGCCGCCGACGGCGCGCAGACGTTCCATGCGGTGCCCGGCGGCAAGTTCTTCAAGACCTGGTCGGCCGAAAAGCTGGCGGCCGCGCCGGCCAAATTGGAGATCGCGGGCCTGGTGATGGAGCGTGCCAAGGGCAAGCAGCTGCTCTCCGACGCCGAAGTCGAGCGGACCGAGAACAGGTTCCGCCTGTTCGACAAGATCTCCGGCTCCGAGATGAAGCGCGTCGCGGGCAGCGGGCTCGATGCGCTGAAGCAGCTGAGCGCGCACGGTTTCGTGCACGGCGACGTGAAGCCGCAAAACATGATCCATGACACGAAGAACGGTCGCGTCACGCTGATCGACTTCTCGGGCATGCAGAAGGTTTCCAAGAACGGCGGCGTGCCCAAGGCGGCGGTCGGAACGATGGGCTATCTCCTGCCGGGCGGGATCGCGGCGGGGTTCCAGCGCGATCTCTTCGCGATGGGCGTTTCGCTGGTGGAGACGGGGCTCATCGCCAGAGGCCGCAACGCGGACGCTTCCGAAATGTTCTCGGCGATCGCCGACCGCAACGTGGGCCCGGGACCCTATCAGGCCCGTCTCGCGCGGGAGCGGGGCGAGCCGGAAGCCTGGCAGGAAGTCATGAATCGGCTGGAACGCGCGGAGGCGCCGGACAGCGCGGTCGCCTTCGGCTTCGCCTGCATGCGGCAGGCGATGGCGTGGGACACGGCCAAGTTCGGGCGCTATGATGCCGCGACATCTCCCGCGGACCATCCGCTCAACGTCATGTCCGGTCATCCTGCGGTGGCGGGCGGCGCCTGAAGACGAGCCCCTCCTCGATGACCGCATCTCCGACCGACGAACGGCGCTTCCATGATCTCGTCGGCGCGTTCGTCGCGGAGACGGCCGGGCACGGCGAGCGCCCCGAACCGGGCGGGATGCTGGAATTCGGCTATGGCGACCTGCTGGCGCGGGCTTTCCTGCTGTCGCGCGGCCGGGGTCTGCTGATGATCGAGGTGGATCTGCCCGTCTCGCTCCCGGAAGACGCCTCCGCCCGGGCGGACGGGCTGCTCGCGCTGCACCGGCTCAACGAGGCGGCGCGGTTCGAGCACGGCTGGACGGCGACCATCGACGACGCCGATCTCGTCGTGCTGCACACGATCGTGCCGATCGGCGAGGTCGCGCCGAGCGATTTCCGCGCGCTGTTCGACGACGGCCTCGCCCGTGCGGCCTCTCTGCGGACGATCCTCGCCGAGGTCGCGGATGCGGCGGACGCCGAGGCCGATCCGGAGGCCGCGGAGAGCGCGATCGTCTTCCGCGGGTGAGGGCTCCTCCGCCCGGGGCCGCGGCGCGAGGGCGGCTGGACCGGATCGCCGGGGTCGATTAAACCCGGCGCTCTCCTCCAGCGAAGGACCGCCTCATGTCGCTCGACCCGTCGGTGATCGAAACCCTCTCCCGCGTCTCCACCGCCACGATCACGACGGTGCTGCTGAAGAAGGGTCTGCGCAACGTCTGGCTCCGAGGGCCGATGCCGCTGCGGACGGGCGGACCCCGCCTCGTCGGCCGGGCCTTCACGCTGCGCTTCGTGCCGGCGCGGGAAGATCTCGCGACGCCGGAATCCTGGTCCTCGCCCAAATCGACCCGCGGCGCGATCGAGGCGATGCCGGAAGGCTGCATCGCCGTGGTCGACGCGATGGGCGTCACGGATGCGGGCATTTTCGGCGACATTCTCTGCGCGCGCATGGCGAAGAAGGGCGTGACCGCGCTCGTGACCGACGGCGTGGTCCGCGATCTCGCGGGCGTGCTCGGGACGGGCCTGCCCGTCTGGTGCGCGGGCCGCGCCGCGCCGCCTTCGGTCGCCGGGCTGACCTTCGTCGATTGGCAGCAGCCGATCGCCTGCGGCGGCGTCGCCGTGTTCCCGGACGACGTGATCGTGGCGGACGACGACGGTGCGGTGCTGATCCCCGCCGCGCTGCTCGACGCGGTGCTGGCGACCGCGCCCGAACAGGAGCGCATGGAGGCCTGGATCATGGACGAGGTCGAAAAGGGCCTGCCGCTGCCCGGACTCTATCCGATGAACGCCGAGACCAAGGCGCGCTACGAAGCCGACAAGAAGAACTGAGACGCCGGCCCGATCCCACGGGGACGACGGCGGCGAAAAATCTCGGTTCGACTTTCCCTTCCCCTGCGGAAGTTAACTCTTGCGCAGGACTCCCGGTCGTTTAATTTGAAAAGGGGAAGCCGTGCAGGGGGGATCGCGGGGGATGGGGAAGGTGCAAGGACGGTTCGAAGGCGTGCCCTATGCGGTCGACGCCTCGGTCGATCTCGTCCAGATCGGCGTCATTCCGCTCGTCGCCTGCCCGGACGGGGTGACGCGCGTCGTGCTGGTGACGAGCCGCGGTTCCGGCCGTTGGACGATCCCGAAGGGCAATCCGATCTCGGGGCTGCCGGCGCATAAGAGCGCCGCGCAGGAGGCGTTGGAGGAAGCGGGCCTCGTCGGCAAGACGGCGAAGAAGCCGCTGGGCTCCTATCGCTTCTGGAAGCGCCGCGAGGATCACTGGGCGCTCGCCGCCGTCGACGTCCATGTGATGCGGGTGGAGGAGCGCAAGGCGGTCTTCAAGGAGGCGGCGGAGCGGTCCACGGGCCTGTTCACGCTCGACGAGGCGGCGGGCCTCGTCGTCGAACCGGGCCTCAAGACGCTGCTCGGCACGCCGGGTCTCGCGAAGCGCTCCGGCAAGAAGGGCCGCTCCAAGGACAAGGCCGGGGGCGGCAAAAGGAAATCCGCGGACAAGGCGAAGGCGCAGTCCGTCTGATCGCACTGGCGCTTCGGGCGCGCGCGGTCCAGTCTGGGGACCCATCGCGTGATTCACCGGAAGAAACCATGTCCGCCGCCGCCGATCTGACCTCCGCCCTCGTCGCCGCCTATCGCGCGGGTCGCCGCATGCCCGTGGGCGCGACGGCGCATGCGCTCGTCCGCCCCGATTCCATGGCCGTGCAGGCGGCGGTCGCCCGCGAACTCGGCGCCGGCGTCGGCGGCTGGAAGGTCGCGACGCCCGACGGCGTCGCCGCCTTCGCGCCGATGTTCGCCGACAATATCCGCCCGAGCGGGAGCGCTTGGCCGATCCCGCAGGAGGGGTTTCTGGTCGAGATCGAACTGGCCTTCACGCTGAAGGCGGATCTCCCGCTGCGTCCGGGCCGGCCCTATTCCCGCGACGAAGTGCTCGGCGCGCTCGATCATGCGGTCGTCGGCGTGGAACTGATCGCCAGCCGTTTCGAGAAGTCGCCGCCCGCGGCGCCGTTTCCGGCCTGGCTCGCGGACAATATGGGCAATGCGGGCTACATCACCGGCGCGGCGATCCCGGTTTCGGCGATGAAGGACATGTTCGGCTTCCGGACGGTCTATCGCGCCGACGGGGTGGTGCAGCAGGAAGTGGTCGGGCATCCGCTCGGCGACCCGCTCGCGCCGATCGTCGCCTGCATCAACGATCCCGACAATCCGTTCGGCGGCTTCAAGGCCGAGCAGATCGTGACCACGGGCAGCCTGACCACGCCGAAAGTGTTCGACGCGCCCGTGAAGCTCACGGCGATGATCGAGGGCTTGGGCGAGGTGTCGCTTTCGATCGGCTGATCCATGCGTTCGGCGCATGGCGCTCGGCGATCCGCGGCGTCGACGGGGCGCGTACGGTCGCTAAGCTGAGGGACGTCCGGCTCTCGGAAACGCCATGACCCTGCTCGCCTTTCTCGCCGCCCTCGGCAGCGCCATGCTCCATGCGGGCTGGAACGCCTTGGCGCGCAGTCGGCCGGAGCCGGGCGCGGCCTTCTGCGCGGTCGTGGTGGCGGCGGGCGTGATCTCGCTGCCGCTCGTGGTCTGGCGGGGGCTGCCGACCGTTCCCGAAGCGTGGTTCTGGCTCGCCGTCGGCTTCTGCTTCAACCTTTCGGCGGTGCGGCTGACCATGGCCGCCTATCGGCGGTTGCCGCTGTCGCTCGCCTATCCGCTGTCGCGCGGGACCGCGCCGCTCCTCGTGGCGCTGATCGAATTCGGCCTGCTCGGGCGCGCCGTGCCGGGAGCGGGCGTGCTCGTCGGCATGGTCATCGTCTCGCTGGCGGTGCTGCTCCTCGCCAAATCGGCCCGGACCGGGGAGGGGCTCGACCGCAGGGGCCTGCTTTACACCATGGGCGTCGCGGTCTGCACGGCGGTGTTTTCCATCACCGACGCGCTGGGCGTGCGGGCGTCGGGCGACCCCTTCGCCTACGGCGCGGCGGTGGCGATCGTGACCGCGGTGGGACTGCCCCTGCTGCAGCATTTCGAGGGCGTGCATATCGGTCGGATGCTGCGGGGCAACATGGTCTTCGGCCTGTTCGTCTCGTTCCTGTCGATGGGGTCTTATCTTCTGGTGCTCTACGCCTTCATGAATGCGCCCGTCGCGCCGTCCTCCGCGATCCGCGAGACGAGCGTGCTGTTCGGCGCGGTGCTGGCGGCGCTGTTTCTCGGCGAGACGTTCGGGCGGCTGCGCTGGTTCGCGATCGCGCTCGCGGTCGTGGGGGTCGCGACGATCCGCCTGTCCTGAGGCTCAGCGGCCGGTTTCGAGCAATTTCGCGACGACCTTGGCCGTGTAGTCGACCATCGGGACGATGCGGGCGTAATTCAGCCTCGTCGGCCCGATCACGCCGACCACGCCGACGATCTTCTGCTGCGCGTCGCGGAAGGGTGCGGCGACGAGCGAGGATCCCGACAGGGAGAAGAGCCTGTTCTCCGAACCGATGAAGATGCGCACGCCGTCGCCCTGCTCGGCGCGGGCGACGAGTTCGATGACGTCCTTCTGCCGTTCGAGATCGTCGAAGAGGAGGCGGATTCGTTCGAGATCGTCCGTCGCCTTGAGGTCGTCGAGCAGATTGGCCTGCCCGCGGACGATCAGGCGGCGGCCCGCCGCGTCGCCCGCCCAGCTCGCCAGCCCCGTCGCGATGAGCCCCGCCGTCAAGGCGTCGAGTTCCTGTTCGGCCGTGAGGCGGGCGGATTCGATCTCGTCCCGGATGTCGGCGAGCGTGCGGCCGCGGATCCGCTCGGACAGATAGTTCGACGCCTCCACGAGTGCTGAACCGGGCAGGCCGGGCGGAAGATCGACGATGCGGTTTTCGACCGCCCCGTCCTCGGTGACGAGCACGACGAGCGCGCGGGCCTGATCGAGGCGGACGAATTCGATGTGCTTGAGCGGGGCCGACGCCTTGGTGGTGACGACGACGCCCGCGCCGCGCGACAGGCCGGACAGGAGGCGGGTCGCCTCCGCGAGGGTCTGTTCCAGCGTGCGGTTGTGCCCGCCCGCGCGGATGCCCGCCTCGATCCGGTCGCGCTCCTCGGCGG
>CAYNUN010000139.1:0-5874 GCA_964400345.1 uncultured Methylobacteriaceae bacterium | reverse complement strand
CGGCCGCCGCGGATCGAGATCGGCGAGCTTGCGGCCGAGATCGGCGACGTCGTTGTGCTTGAAGATGCGCTTTTCGGCGCGGCTGTGGCGCAGGCCTTCGATCATCGAGGCATGGTTGCCTTCGTCCGAGATCACGACGCAGCCGGGCATGGACGCGGCGAGCGTCGAGATCGACGCCCAGTTCGAGACGTAGCCCGAGGTGAACAGCAGCGCCGCCTCCTTGCCGTGGAGATCGGCGAGCTCGCGCTCGAGCAGCACGTGATAATGGTTCGTGCCGGAAATGTTGCGGGTGCCGCCCGCGCCCGCGCCCGACTTCTCGAGCGCTTCATGCATGGCGTTGAGCACGGTCGGGTGCTGGCCCATGCCGAGATAGTCGTTCGAACACCAGACGGTGACTTCGCGCGTGCCGTTCGGGCCGTGATGCACGGCCTTGGGGAAGTCGCCCGCGCGACGCTCGATGTCCGTGAAGACGCGATATCGCCCCTCGCTCTTCAGCTTGCCGAGTTCGTCCTTGAAGAAGCTCTCGTAATTCATGGTGCGGCTCCTTGTCGTCCGGCGGTCGAGAGGCTGATGCCGCAGGCCGCATTGCGGGTTTCGGCGGGGCGATCCGACGGTTGGGACGGATCGCGGCGCGTGTCGGTTGTGTCGGAGGGCGGCGTGCCATGGGCCGAAAGGCCCCAACCCCAAAGGGTTTCGGCGCGCCAGGGAAAGACGAGGAACCAATGTTCGACGAGGCCCAGCGCCGCGAGCGCGGCGAGCAGGGTCATGCTCGCGGCCCGGGCGTCGGTCGCGCCCGGATCGACGGCGCGCAGCACGAGCAGCACGCAGAGGATCGTGGCCGCGGTGACGGAGACCGGGAACAGCAGATTCATCGAGCGACGGCGGAAGAAGCTGCCCAGATGCGCGAGGTGAGGCGGCAGCATGTCGTGCGGCGCATTCGGCACGCCGAGGAAGAGATTGAGCTTGGCGCTGACCCGCATGCCCCACAGGATCGCGAAGGCTGCGAGCCCCATGCGGTTCACGCCCCCGGCCGTCACCGCCGCGACGGCGATGCCCGAGAGGAGAAGCGCGAATTCGTGATGCGCGACCGCGCCGAAGCCGTGGCCGAACCGACTCCAACCGCTCGACCCGACCGGGCAAGGCGCGCGGCTCGACCCGCTGAGAAGGCCGGACAGAAAGGCGATCTCGTTCCAGCCCCAGACCACGAGCGTCGCCACGAAGGCGACATAGGCGCCCGTGAGCGAGGCGTCGCGCGCCGAGACGTGCAGCGCGACGAGAGCGGCGGCGAGCATCGCCGTCGCGCCCAGCATCAAGAGGCCGCGCGAGCGGGCACGGAAGCGGTCGAGCCACAGGATCGCCCCGGTGGCGGACCACCAGAGCAGAATCGCGGCGAGGATCGGCCAACCGTGCCGGATCATGCGGTTTTCCTTACCAGACGGGCTGCAGCCGGACGTCGGCGGGCAGCTCGTTGGAGACCACGGGAAGCGTGTAGAGCTTGATGAAGGTCACCGCCGCCTTGGCGGACAGCAGCTTCGTCTCGAGCCAGCCGCCGACGCCGCCCTTGCGCTTCGCCTCGGCGATCTCGTTCGACAGGATCCGCAGACGCTCGAGACCCTCACGGAACACCGGATTGTCGATGTCGAGCGTGAAGGGGAACACCTGCTTCGAGATGTCCGACGTGATGCGGAACACGCGGTAGTCGTAGTCGGTGATGTCGACCCCGAGCGCCTTGTGGAAGGACGGGCGCATATGGTCGCGGATATACATCGTCGCGAACACCGCGAGCAGGAAGAAGCGGATCCAGAGCTTGTTGTGGCCCGACAGC
Organism: uncultured Methylobacteriaceae bacterium; assembly: GCA_964400345.1. Lineage (GTDB taxonomy): Bacteria > Pseudomonadota > Alphaproteobacteria > Rhizobiales > Beijerinckiaceae > JAIXZO01. The sequence continues at coordinate 4,049 of CAYNUN010000139.1, read as the reverse complement.
AGTTTCGGATCCGACCGCATGATCATGGCGAAGGCTTCGCCGTGGCGGAACTCGTCGTTGCACCACTTCTCGAACCATTTGAAGATCGGATGGAACCGTTGATCCGGGTGCTTTTCGAGATGCCGGAAGATGGTGATGTAGCGGGCATAGCCGATCTTCTCGGACAGATAGGTCGCGTAGAAGATGAATTTCGGCTTGAAATAAGTGTATTTCTTGGTCCGGGTCAGGAACGTCATGTCGACGCCGAAGCCGAGATCCTTGAGGGCTTCATTGATGAAGCCGGCATGGCGCGCTTCGTCGCGGGTCATGTAGGTGAAGAGCTTGCGGACTTCGGGATGCGTGATGCGTTTCTTGATTTCTGAATAGAGAACGCAGCCCGAGAACTCGGCCGTCAGCGACGACACGAGGAAGTCGTGGAATTCCTCGCGCAGCTCGGGATCGAGCGCGGCGAAGTCGATCTTGAATTCGTCCGTCTTCTGGAAGTGGCCCCGGTTCGGATCCGAGCCCATTTCGTCCATGAGACGATCCCATTCCTCCCGTACCAGCGACACGTCGATGCCGTTCATGGCCTCATGGTCGGTGGTGTAGAAGCGCGGCGTGAGGATGGTGTCCTCGGTCGCCATCTTCGTGGATTGGTTCGGGCCCCCGCCCCCCTCGATCCTGATCATCACGATTTTCCTTCAAATCCCACTTCGTAAAGTTCGGTGACGTCGCGATAGCCCGTGAAACGGGCCCAGATCGCATCGAAGACGCTGCCCCGCGTCACGGTCGCGGTGGAGCGGAAGACGCTCGTTCCGCCGAAGGGAACGTCCGTCGGCGCATCATGCACGGTGACGCTGTCGCCCGGTTCGATCTCGACGCCGTCGAGATGGACATGGGCGTGCAGACTTCTTGCGGTGTGCTCGATCTCGATGGTGCAGGGCACCTCGAAACTCGTGCGGAGAAGACGCGGAACGATCACGGCCTTGCCTCCTTTGCTGTGAGCAGCCGTGCGAACACGGCCACGTTGGTCGGCCCGAAAGCGTCGAGTTCGACGACGCGTTCGGTCGAGGGATCGAGAAGCGTCAGGCGTCCGTCGGTGCGGCGCATGAGGGTGAAGGGCACCTCCGGGCCGATGCCGCGGAGCTTCCTGTCCCGTGCGAAGCCGCGCATGACGCCGCGCAGGAAGCCGCCTTCGCCGGCCGCCAGCACGGCGACGACGCGCCCGGACGGTTCGGTGACGATGACCGCGCCGTCGTTGCGGTCGGCGAAGACCATCGCGCGGCTCTCGATCGCCGGGGTCGCCGGCAGGCGGGTGACGCCGATGTCGGTGAAGCGCGCGGTGGCCGCGGCGGCCAATGCGGCGAGCATCATTCCCGCGCCGGCCATCAGCGCGGCTCTCGGGAAGGGGCGTTCGGCGTGAAGTTCGCTCATCGGGCCCTCCTCAAGCCGCCGCGGAGGCGGTTTCGGGCACGCCGTGTTCCGGCCGTGCGGACGAAGGAGCGGGCGAAAGGACCGGAGCGGGCGCCGCCTGTGCGGTGCGGTGCTCGGCCTCGAGCGCGCCGGCGAGCGCGGCGACGAGCGCATCGGCGTCGCCGATGCCGCGCAGCATGGGCGAGGGACGGGTGAAGCGCCAGGGACGCGTGCTCGGCCAGAGCACCAGCCAGGCGATCCGATGCTGCGGATCGATGTCGAGCACGACGTCCGCGGTGCCGTCGGGATGACGGGCGACCGAGGCGTTGGTGACGAATTTCAGCGGGACATTGACGGTGATCGGCATGGCGACCCCCGTCCGCATCGCGAGGCGCTTGTCGGAGAGGACGTAGCGCGTGGTCTTCGCATAGCCCGCGGCCATGGCGAAGAGGATCGCGAGACCCGCCGCGGCGAGCGGCAGGATCCAGAGCGCGGTTCCCGTCGCCTCCATGACGGTGGACCCGTCATGGAGCGATGAGACGAAGCGCCAGAGCGCGAGCGCCCCGAAGTAGATCGCGACCGCGCGGACGCGGAACAGCCGCCGGGCGAGGGCGGCCCGATCGGGCCGTCCCTGCCAGAGGACGGTTTCGCCCTTGGGCAGACGCGCAAGGAGATCGTCGACGCGGACTTCGGGGCCGTAGCTCATACGATCGGCTCCTGACGCGACGGCGTGGCGTAGAGATAGCCGCCGCCGTAATAGGCCGAGACCTTCTCCTCCTCGAGGAAGGTGATGCGGTCCATGCTCTTGAGCTGCGGCACGCCGCCGAACTGGGAGCCGAGGATCGCGCGCACCTTGACCCGCTTCTTGCCCTCGATGCGGGCCATGGTGACGGGCAGAAGGACGGAGCGACCGTCGTTCAGCTTCACCTCGTAGTAGCGGAAGTAGAATTCGGCGCGGTCGACCCAGAGATCCGAGATCACGCCGGCCTGCACGTCGTCCGCGCCGAGCACGGGGAAACCGCGCGGATCGGGATCGTTCGGCTCGATGTGGAACTCGGTGGCGATGCGCAGCGGCACGATCTTGTCGTCGCCCTCGACCGTGAGGTCGGGGTGATCGGCGCGCTCGGCCCAGGAGGCCGGGCCGACGCCGTCGGCCATCGGATCGCCGGTCGGGACATAGGGAGCGCCCGTCCAGGGAGCGGTCGGGGCCAGCGCCAGCGGGCGCGTGTCGGCGCGGCCGTCGGGCGCGGGAACCGTGACCTCGCCGCCGTGGAAGAGCTTGTAGGTCTTCGGCGCGGGCATGCCCGGGAAGCCGACGATGGAGACGCCGGGGCGGTTCTCCTCCTGAAGGAGGGGATAGCCCTCGCGCTTGCTCTCGCGATGGAGATACAGGATCAGCGCGGCGAAGAACGCCCAGAACATGTAGAGGACGACCTGAGCGAGGTCGACATATTGCGTGAATTCGAGGCCCATGGCGTGCCTTCCTTCTTCAGGGATCAACCCGGGAGTTCGGCGAGGCCGAACCGGGATGACGGTGACGAAGCCCGACGCGCATGTCCTGCGAGCGGGCCGATGACGACGAGGGTGAGAAAGAGCAGAAAGATTTCGGCGTGGTAGACCACGCCGTAGCCCGCGGACGCGCCGCGGAAGACGGGGCCGAGGCCGTCGGCCCCGGCGAGGAAGGTGGTGAGATCGCGCAGCGCGCCGCCCGCGAAGATCGCGATGCCGGCGGCCGTGGCGTGAACCGCGCCCCATGCGCCGAGCGCGAGCCCCGCGGTCTCGCGACCGCCGAGATTCATCGCCGCCGTCAGCGTGCCGACCGCGAAGAAACCGTTGCCGAAGCCGATCAGGAAAGTGCCGATCCGGAACAGCGTCGGCGCATCGAGCGGGGCGGCGAAGAACACGCAGGCGAAGGCGGGAAGCCCGATCAGCGCGCCGTAGCCCGCAAGCCGGACCGGATCCGTCCCGTTCCCGAGCACCCGCGCGGCAAGCACGAAGGCGAGAAGCCCGCCCGAGGCCGAAATGGCGGTGAGGAAGGTCGTCTCGCCGACGGTGAGCCCGAGGATCTCGCCGCCATAGGGTTCGAGCACGATGTCCTGCATGTTGAAGCCGAGCGTGCCCACCGCCACCGCCAGCAGGAAGCGCCGCGCGCCCGGACGGCGCAGGAAGGCCGCGAAGGCGTGACGGAAGGGCGGGCTGTCCGCCGCGGCCATGGCCTGCGCCCGGGCGCGGTCGCGCGGCTCCTGCTTCCACAGCGCGACGATGTTGAGCGCGATGGTGAGAAGCGCGGCGCTCTGGACGACGCGGACGAGTTGCGAGGGCGTGAAATCCGCCAGCGCGAAGGAGAAGGCGAAGGCGCTGAGGACGGACGCGCCGAGCAGGACGACATACATCAGCGCGACGACGCGCGGGCGCTGCTCGGGCCCGGCGAGATCGGTCGCGAGCGCGAGCCCCGCCGTCTGGGTCACCTGCATGCCCGCGCCGACGAGGAGGAAGGACGCCGCCGCCGCGACCACGCCGACGCCGGCCGGGGCCTGCGAGTCGGGCGACAGCACGAGCAGCGCGAAAGGCATGATCGCGAGACCCGAGAACTGGATCATCGCGCCGAACCACACATAGGGAACGCGCCGCCAGCCGATCGCGGAACGGTGCCGGTC
>CAYNUN010000138.1:0-5878 GCA_964400345.1 uncultured Methylobacteriaceae bacterium | reverse complement strand
CGCCATCCGACAACGAGATGTCGTGGGTGGCGTTGGCGTCCTTTGGTCTCACTCTTACGTTAGGCATTAGACCGGCCCAAAGGGTAGTTCGCTATAGTCCGACTCGGAGTCTACAATCAGCAGCTTCGGCTTGCGCAACAGCGCGCGGACGATCTCGATCCGCTGGCGCTCGCCCGCCGACAGCGTCCAGACCGGACGCGAGGGGTCGAGCGTCAGACCGTAGCTGCGCCCCACTTCCGCGATCAGCTGCGCGACGCCCTCCATCCCGCCTTCGCCGGGAAGGGCCACGGCGATGTTCTCCGCCACGGTCAGATTGTCGAACAACGAGAAATGCTGGAACACCATGCCGATGCCGAGCCGGGCGGCGGCTTCCGGATCGGGCAGCACGACGGGCCGCCCCTCCCACAGGATCTCGCCTTCGTCGGGCTGCAGCAATCCGTCGAGAATCTTCACCAGCGTGGATTTGCCCGCGCCGTTCTCGCCGAGCAGGGCATGGATCTCGCCGCGCCGGATGTCGAGATCGACGCGGTCGTTCGCGGCCAAAGCGCCGAAGCGCTTGACGATGCCGCGCATCGCCACGAGCGGAGCTTCGCTCGCCGCCATCCTTCACCCCGCCGATTGAGGGAGTCCGTCGACCCCGGAACGGTCGCCGATCCGACCTGCGTCATATGATCACGAGCGATGCGCAAATCGCAATGCGGCCAAGCTTCGGCTCGACGGGTTACGCACAAGCGCGCGGCCCGCGGACGGCGCACGGACGGTTTCGGCTCTAGGCACCGCGACCGCGCCGCGCTAGATCCCCGGCATGGCCCTGCATCTTCTGAAGCTCTGCGTCGGTTGCGATTCCATCGCCGATCTGGAGGACTGGATCGCGCAATCCATGGCGTTGTGGCGTCGTCTCGGGAAACCCGAGGAACAGATGCACACGACGCGCATGGTCCCCAAACGCGTCGACGAACTTCTCGACGGCGGCTCGCTCTATTGGGTGATCAAGGGGCGCATCGCCTGCCGGCAGCCCTTCAAGGATATTCGACCCTTCACCGATCCTTCGGGGGTGGGGCGCTGTCATCTGATCCTCGAACCGGTCGTCACGCCCGTCGAACCGCGCGCATGCCGTCCGTTCCAAGGCTGGCGCTATCTCGAGCCGGGAAGCGCGCCGCGCGATCTGTCCGGCGAGGCGGCGGCCGCCATCGCGGACATGCCCGAAGAGATGCGGCGCGAACTCGCCGGCCTCGGCCTTCTCTGACGCTTCGCAAGCGGCGATTGCCATCTGCCTCGCGCAAACCCATCTTTCGGTCCGGATCAGGGAGCTCGAAACCATGGCCGACACGAAGGGCCGGACGACGATCACGGGCGCCGCGGGCGTGACGAAGGCTTCGGGCCGCGCCCCCGCGGTCGCCGGCTCCGCCGCGGCGATCGACGCCTTCGTCTCGCAGGCCAAGGCCGTCGCTTCGCGTCCGGAACCCGCGGGGCGGCTCGTCTTCGCGCTCGACGCGACCATGAGCCGCCAGCCGACCTGGGATCTCGCCTGCTCGCTGCAGGGGCGGATGTTCGAGGCCGCCGCCGAGGTCGGCGGCCTTTCCGTGCAGCTCGTCTATTTTCGCGGCTACGGCGAATGCCGGGCTTCCGATTGGGTCCGCGACGCCCGCACGCTGACCGCGCTGATGGCGCGTATCGACTGCCGCGGCGGCAATACGCAGATCGAGCGCGTCCTCCGCCATGTCCGCAACGAGGCGCGGGCGGGCCGCGTCGAAGCCTTCGTCTTCGTCGGCGACGCGATGGAGGAGAATGTCGACGCGCTTTGCGCGGTGGCGGGCGAGGTCGGGCTTCTCGGCGTCAAGGGCTTCTTCTTCCAGGAAGGGCACGATCCCGCCGCGGGTTCCGCCTTTCGTGAATTCGCGCGCCTGACGCGGGGCGCGCATGTCCGCTTCGACGCCGCCGCCCCCGGTGAACTTCTGGCGCTGCTTCGGGCCGTGGCGGCCTATGCCGCGGGCGGTCGAAAGGCGCTCGGCTCGCTCGTCGGCTCGGATGGCGATGCCGGGCGCAAACTCCTGTCTCAGATGGATCGAGGCTCGTGATCACTCTTCTCGGCGGCGCGGTCGCCGTCTTCCTCGTCTGGTGGCTCGCCAAGAGCTACACCGCCGCGAACCCGGCCAAGCTGGCATCCGTCCTCAAAAAAGTGGGCGGAGCGGGTCTTCTCGCCCTCGCCGCCCTCCTCGCCTTCCGGGGGCGGCTCGATGCGGCGCTCGCGCTCGGCGGCGTGGGCACCTGGCTGCTCGGCTGGAAAAGCTTCGTGCCGCCCTTCATGCGGCCCGACGCCGCGCCGACGGCGGGCGCCGTGTCGCGCGTCCGCTCCGTGCTGATCGAGATGACGCTCGATCACGACAGCGGCGCCTTGAAGGGGACGGTTCTGGGCGGCCCTCATGCGGGCCGCGATCTCGATGCCTTGAGCGAAGCGCAGATCGAGGAGCTCCTACAGCTCTGCGCGCAGTCCGATCCGGACGGCTTACGGCTGCTCGAGCCTTATCTGGACCGCCGGTTTCCCGGTCGGCGTGAAACAGCTGATGCGTACTCCGACGCGCGGCGCGCTCAAGGCCCTCGCGCGGGCGACGTGACCGAGAAGGAGGCCTACGAGATTCTGGGCCTTGAGCCGGGCGCGGGCGAAGACGAGATCCGACAGGCGCATCGGATGCTCATGAAGAAACTCCATCCCGATCAGGGGGGGTCGACGTATCTCGCCACCCGCGTCAACCAGGCCAAGGACGTCCTTCTCGCCAGACATCGCTGATTCTCTGCAGTCTTCCGTCTTGGTATGGCGGTCGATCCCCGCAGTGCGGGTTCCGTCGTTCAGTTCCGGGCGGCGAAGCATTCGATGTCCACCTTTTCTAGAGTTCTGCAGACCGTCGCCGCGTCGTCCGCATCCAGACCCGTGAAGCGCACCCGCCAAGCGGGGTTGCGCCGCAGCGTGATCTGTTCGGTGACGGCGCGCGCCTTGTTGAGTCTGCCCCTCGCCTTGCTTCGAGCCTCAGCGACGAGATCTTCCGCTCTCGCTCGACTTTCTGCAACGCCGACTTGAACATACCAGCCGGTTGCACGTGTCGAAGGCGAAGCGCTCGGGGCGGTCGGCGCGGTCGGCGCGACGGACGCGACGCGCGTCGAAGGCTGCGCGGCTTCGGCCCCCCGATTCCATTTCATCGGAGGCTCCGCTTCGGCCCGCGCGGTCGCGGCGCCTGACGGGCGGGATGCGGACGGTGCCGAAGCTGCGGGAATCGGCGCACGGGGAACGGGAGGGGCGCTCGCACTCGCGCTCGCGGCGCGGGTCGGGGAGGAGGAGGAATCGCCCTGTTCCACGACGGTGCCGGATTGTGAGGCGGGAGGCGTCGCGGCCTGCCGGGCGGGCCTTGCGGGCAAGGCGGCGGTCGTCGTCGGCGCATCGGTTTCGCGCTCGGCGATCAGCGGGGCGGTGCGCGGACCCGCATGGGCACGGGGCAGATGCTCTTCGATCAGTTCTTCCATGATCCGATCGCGCGAAGGGCCGGATCGACCGCCCAGCACCACGGCCACGACCTGCCGGCCCTCATGACGGACCGATGTCAGGAGATTGAAGCCCGACAACCGCGTGAAGCCCGTCTTGATGCCGTCCACGCCTTCGACGCGGCCGAGAAGCTTGTTGTGATTCGAATGGGAATCGCCGTCGAAATTGAAGACCCGCGTCGAAAAGAAGGCAAAATGGCGCGGGAATCGATCCTGAATCGCCCGCCCGAGCGTAACGAGGTCGCGCGCGGTGGTGATCTGGTGCGGATCGGGAAGACCGGATGCGTTGCGGAACACCGTCTTCGTCATGCCGAGCGAGCGCGCCTTGCGCGTCATCATCTGGGCGAAGGCGGGCTCCGAGCCGCCGATATTCTCCGCAACGACCACGGCGACGTCATTCGCCGATTTCGTGATCAGGGCCTTGATCGCGTCCTCCACGCGAATCGTGTCGCCCGGCGAGAGTGCGAGCTTGGAGGGGGCCTGATGCGCAGCGAAGGCCGACACCTTCAATTCGGTATCGAGCGTCATTCTCCCGCGCTCGAGCTGCTCGAACAGCATGTAGAGCGTCATCACCTTGGTGATGGAGGCGGGACGACGCGGCAGATCGGGGTTTTCGGCATGCAGGATGCGGCCGGTCTTGGCGTCCACGACCATGGCCGCGTAAGGCGGCGCATAGGCCTGCGCAGATTGCTGACGAGCATCGGAACGTTCGATGCTCACGAGCAGCATGCCGCCTGAAATCAGCGCCGCTAGTCCGGCGCGAACTGCCGAGGCGAAATGACCCAACCGCATACAAGACCCCGACGCGACCGCTGAAGCCCGCCATGGCGGGCATGACGGATCGCGAATGTGATCCGTCGAGCACGGTCTCGGACGCTATCGGGATGCGGTTACCCGCTCGTTAATCCTGCCGAGGGCTTTCGTGAATTTCCCTATGTTGCGCTGCACAAAAATTCTTGACGGATATTGTGCGCTGCACCTATAAGGATGCAGGGGCTTCCGCCGCTCAGCTCGTCGGGTCCTGGGAGTTCAAACCGCGCCGGACATGGTCGGCGCCATTCAACCGGGGGTTTCCACATGTTCACGCAGTTCGAAGATTTCCAGAAGCTCGGCAAAGAGAACGTCGACGTCGCCGTGAAGAGCATCGGCGCGACCACGAAGTCGGTTCAGGCGATCGCCACCGAGACGGCCGATTACTCGAAGAAGGCTTTCGAGCACTCTTCCGCCGTGGTCGAAAAGCTCGTCGCCGCCAAGACGGTCGAAAAGGCCATCGAAATCCAGACGGCCTATGTCAAGGAAGCTTATGAAGGCTTCGTCGCCTATTCGGCGAAGGTCGGCGAACTCTTCACCGTCATCGCCAAGGACTCGGTGAAGCCTTACGAGACGCTGGTGTCCAAGGCGACCGCCGCGGCCAAGTGAGCCGTTCCGTCCCGTCCGGGACGGTCCGCGATCGAGAGAATCAGGCCCGGCTCGTGCCGGGCCTTTTCGTTTTTACGCATCCGAAACGAGAATTCGAACGGACCGATGGTCGCGCAGTCTGGCGATGCGGAGGGTCGCGCTATACATTTCGCTCAGGGACGCACTTTCGCCGCATCCGTTCACTTCCCTCGTGACGGGTGACGCAGTCGAGGTATCGATCGAAGATGCTCGGATCAGGACAATGGTCTGCGACGGCCGCCAAGACGGGCGGCGCGACGGGTTCGCCCGTTTACGCCGCAGGGCCGGGCAGGTCCGACGGGCCGCGCGACGGGTCGGGAACGGCCGTCGTCACGCGGACGCGTACTCAGACGAAACGGCCCAGTCTCTACCGCGTTCTGTTGCTGAACGACGATTACACCCCGATGGAATTCGTCGTTCACGTCCTCCAACGCTTCTTCAACAAGAATGCCGAGGAGGCGACACGGATCATGCTGCATGTCCACCATCATGGGGTGGGGGAGTGCGGGGTGTTCACCTACGAGGTGGCCGAAACCAAGGTCACGACCGTCATGGACTTCGCCAGGAAACACCAGCATCCGCTTCAATGCGTGATGGAAAAGAAGTAGGGACGACCGCCGCGATGCCCTCGTTTTCACGCAGTCTCGAAAACTCCCTCCACAAGGCGCTCGCCTATGCCAACGAGCGTCACCACGAATATGCGACGCTCGAGCATCTCCTGCTCGCCCTGATCGACGATCAGGACGCCGCGGCGGTGATGCGGGCGTGCAGCGTCGATCTCGACCTGCTCCGACGCAACCTCGTGCAGTATGTCGACGAGGATCTCGTCAATCTGATCGGAGACGGCGGCGACGATTCCAAGCCGACGGCGGGTTTCCAGCGCGTGATTCAACGCGCCGTCATCCAT
>CAYNUN010000137.1:0-5905 GCA_964400345.1 uncultured Methylobacteriaceae bacterium | reverse complement strand
TGATTGCACTGGCCGGAGAAGGGCGTCGCCTCCATCTCGCGCAGAAGGGCGTTCATCTCCTCGGGCTTCATCCGGCGTCCCGCCCTCACCGAGTGATGGCAGGCGAAGGTCGCGAGCACATGGTCGAGCCGGTCTTCGAGCGCGAGGGCCGAACCCCATTCCTCCATGCTCTCGACGAGGTCGCGCATCAATGCCGGCACGTCGCCGCCCGCGAGCGCCGAGGGCGCTTCCGACACCGCGACCGCACCCGGCCCGAAGCCTTCGATCACGAGGCCCAAGGAGGACAGCATGTCGGCGCGGTCGAGCAGACGGTCGGCCTCCACCGGGTCGAGATCGACCACGACCGGGATGAGCAGCATCTGCCGCTCGATGCCGCGGGTCGAACGCTCCCGTTTGAGCCGCTCATAGACGAGCCGCTCATGCGCGGCATGCTGGTCGACGATCACGACGCCGTCCCGCGTCTGCGCGACGATATAGGTGTCGTGGAGTTGCGCCCGCGCCGCGCCGAGCGGGTGATCGAGCAGGCCCGGATCGACGGGCGTCTCCGTCGCACGTCCATCGCTCTGCGGAGCGAAGACGGCGAAGGCCGCCTGCGCGGCCTCCGCGAGACCGGAATGCGCCGGTGCAATCTCCGCCGTCGCGGACGGTGCGGCGGGCGAGGCGCGCCAATCCCAATTCAGCGGGCGGGATGCACCGTAGGGCGCGGCGGGAACGCCGCCTTGCGGCGAGACCCCGGGCCTCAGCGCGTCGAGCGTCCGCGCGCCCACCGTGTTCGCCGCGCGATGCCCCGCGGCTCCGAGGGTGCGCTTGAGGGCGCCCACGACCAGTCCGCGCACCAGGCCGGGGTCGCGGAAGCGTACCTCGCTCTTCGCGGGATGGACGTTCACGTCCACCATGCGGGGCGGCACGGTCACGTAGAGCGCCGCCGCCGGGTGGCGGCCGTTCGGCAGGAGATCGGCATAGGCGGCCTTCACCGCGCCGAGCAGAAGCTTGTCGCGGACGGGACGTCCGTTCACATAGGTGTGGATCCCGGCCGCCGTCGCGCGGTGGTCCGTCGCGAGGCCCGCGAGACCCGACAGGGCGGCCTCCTCCCGGACCTCGTCGACGGGCAGCGCGTTGCCGATGAAATCGCGGCCGAGCACCTGTCCGAGCCTTTCGAGGAGAGCCTCGGCCTCCGTGACGCCGCGCGCGGCGGGATAGTCGAACACCGTCCCGCCGTCGCCCGAAAGGGTGAAGCGGACGCGCGGATGCGCCATCGCGAGGCGCTTCAGCAGATCACCGACGGCCTGCGCCTCGGCCCGGTCGGTCTTCAGGAATTTGAGGCGGGCGGGCACGGCGTAGAACAGATCCGCGACGTCCACCCGTGTTCCGCGGTCGAGCGCCGCCGGGCGGACCGGATGCTTGATCCCCGCATCCACGAGGATCTTCGAGGCGTGATCGGAGCCTTCGCGGCGCGTCGTGATCGCGAGCCGCGCGACTGCGCCGATCGAGGGCAGGGCCTCGCCGCGAAAGCCGAGCGTGTCGATGCGGAAGAGGTCGCCGTCGGGGATCTTCGACGTCGCATGCCGCTCGACGGCGAGTTCCAGATCCTCGGGCGTCATGCCGAGCCCGTCGTCGACGACGCGGATCAGGCTCCGTCCGCCGTTCTCCAGCACGACCTCGATGCGCGACGCCCCCGCATCGAGCGCGTTCTCGACGAGTTCCTTCACCGCCGAAGCGGGGCGCTCGACGACTTCCCCCGCGGCGATGCGGTCGACGAGAACGGGATCGAGGCGGCGGACGGTCACGGGCTCTCCGAAGCGGGCCGAATCGGCGCGTGACCGGAGTTTATCTCAGAGCCCGGCCGGGCGACCCACCACCGTGGTGAAGATCCTGCCGTCGCCGAAGAGGCGCTTCGCCGTCCGCTTGGCGTCTTCGAGCGTCACGGCCTCCACCAGCGCGTTGCGGCGGTCCATGTAGTCGATCCCGAGATCGTCGACCTGCAGGTTGACGAGCTGGCCCGCCAGCTTGGTCGACGTGTCGAAACGCAGCGCGTAGGAGCCCGTGAGATATTTCTTCGCGGTGACGAGCTCGTCTTCCGTCGGGCCGTGCTCCGCCAGCGAGGCGATCTCGGCTTCGATGATCGAGAGGCTCTCGGCCGCCCGCTCGTTCTTCGTCGACGTGCCGCCCACGAAGACGGGTGCGCGGTCGAAGGCGGCGAGCTGCGAATGGACGGAATAGGCCAGCCCGCGCTTCTCGCGCACTTCGCGGAACAGACGCGAGGAGAACACGCCGCCGCCGAAGACGTGATTGACCACGATCGCGGCGAGCCAATCCGGATCCGAGCGATGGATCGAGGCCCCGCCGAAGCGGATCGAGGCCTGCGGGATGTCGAAATCGATGAGCTTGCGCGTGCCGACGCCCTGCGGCGCGGCGAGCGGAACCGGCCGCAAGTCGGCCGTCGCGGGCAGCGCGCCGAAGCTGCGGTCGAGTTCGGCGGCGAGCGTGGCCTCGTCGATCGCGCCGACGACGGCGATCTTCAGGGTCGAGCGCGCGAGGATGCGGGCCCGATAGGCCGCGAGATCGTCGCGGGAGATGAGCGGAACACTCTCGAGCGACCCCTTGCTCGGCCGGCCATAGGGATGGCCGGGAAAGGCTGCGGCGAACCAGGCGCGGTTCGCCATGGTGTCGGGATCGGTCGATTCATGGCGCAGGCCCGCCATGACCTGCGCGCGCGTCCGCTCGATCGGTTCGGGATCGAGCCGCGCCTCGCAGACCGCGAGCCGGAGCATTTCGAAGGCTTCGCCGCGATGCTTGGCGAGCGTCCGCAGATGGCCCGACAGCCCGTCGCGATCCGCGCCGAAATGCAGTTCGATCGCGAAATCGTCGAGCCTTTCGTGAAACTCCGTCGCGTCGTAGGGACCCGCCCCTTCATCGAGAAGACCCGCGAGGAGATGCGCCGTGCCCGCCTTGTCCGCCTCGTCCTGCGCCGAACCGCCGCGTACGGAGAATTCGAGCGCCACGATCGGAACGGTGTAGTCCTCGACGAGCCAAGCTTCTATCCCGCCCGGGGAGGTCACGCGCCGGATGCGCTCGGCATAGCGGACGCCCGCCCGCTCGTTCACGGCGACGGTCATCGGGCGGCCTCGTCCTTGAGGAGATGGCCGGTCACGGCGCGGCGCGGATCGAGCCGGGCCGCGGCTTCCTTGACCTGTTCGGCCGTCACGGCCTCGATCGCGTCGGGCCAGCGCTGCACGTCCTCGATGGTCGAACCCGTCGCGAGCGCCGAACCGTACATGCGCGCGAGAGAGGACTGGCTGTCCTGCGCATAGGCCGCGTCGGCGACGAGGCGCGTCTTGGCGCGGGCGAGTTCCTTCTCGGTCACGCCGTCGCGCGCGAGTTCGGCGACCGTCTCGTCGAGCGCCGCGCCGAGCGCGTCGAGCCCGACGCCGGGCATGGGCACGGCATAGAGCATCAGCCGCGAGGGATCGACGGCGGTCGACTGGTACCAGCCGCCCGCGCCGACCGCGATGCGCTTCTCGACGACGAGCCGCTTGTGCAGCCGCCCGGTCTGCCCCGCCGAGAGGATCTGCAGCATGACTTCGATCGCCTCCGCCTCGCCCGGAGCGGCCGTCGTATAGGACGGCATGATCCAGCAGCGCTGAAGCGAGGGCTGCTCGACCTTGGGGTCGGCGAGCGTCACCAGATGCGAGGCCTTCAGTTCCGGCTCGCGCGGGCGGCGGCGTTTCGGCGGTTCGCCCCGCGGCGGAATGCGGCCGTAGGTGGCCTCCGCATGCGTGACCACCTCGTCGGGCGTGACGTCGCCCGCCACGACGAGGATCGCGTTCTCCGGCGTGTAGAAGCGGCGGTAATAGGCGAGGGCGTCCTCGCGTCCGAGGTCCTCGATCTCGTGCATCCAACCGATGATCGGCGTGCCGTAGGGGTGATGGGCGTAGAGCGCCGCGGCCACCGCCTCGCCGAGTTGCGCGCCGGGGTCGGTCTCGGTGCGCATGCGGCGCTCTTCGAGCACCACGTCGCGTTCCGGGGCGACCACCTCGTCGGCGAGGACGAGGCCCGTCATCCGGTCGGCCTCGAATTCCATCATCGTCCGCAGATGTTCGCGCGCCACGCGCTGGAAATAGGCCGTGTAGTCGAGCGAGGTGAAGGCGTTCTCCTGCCCGCCGAGCTCCGTGACCTTGTCCGAGAACGCGCCCTGAGGATGCTTCTCGGTACCCTTGAACATCAGATGTTCGAGAAAATGGGCGATGCCGGATTTGCCGATCGGATCATCCGCGGAGCCGTTCCGATACCACACCATATGCGTGACCACGGGCGTGCGATGATCGGGGATCACGACGACCTGCAGCCCGTTGCCGAGCGTGACGGTCGACAGTTCCGTTCCGGAGCGGGCGGGCGAGGGCGAAGACGCGCCGTCGACGAGGCCGGTTTGGGTCATGAGTTCTCGAACCCTCGATCGAATGAAGGACAGGACGCGAAACCCGCGCCGGCGCAGCGACGACGTCGAGATGCGGGCGTCAGTCGGTCCTGCCGGCCGCGATGTCGCTGTCGGTCAGGATGCGGACGCTGCGTTCCCGCTTCGGCAGGCCGACGGGCGCGCCGGCGGCCGGCTTGCGATATCCGGTCGGAGGATCGGTCAGATAACGCCGCGGCGGCTCGACGCCCGAGGCGACGACGGGGGCCTGCATCGCCGCACGGCCTCTCGCGTCCAACTCGCGCATCTCCTGGACGGAGAGCAGCGGCCGTTCCGCCCAATTGGGCTCGGAGGCCGCTGCGGGCGCTGCCCCGCGACGGCCGCTCGCGCGCATCTCGTCGACGCTCAGCAAAGGAGTGCGGCCGAGCGCGCGCACTTCGGGGGCGGTATTGCGCGCCGCTTCCGCCGCGGCCCGCCGCGCTTCCACGTCGGGATCCTTCGGCCAATTCGGGTTCCCGGCCGAGGCGGGCTGCTGCGGTTGACGCAGCTGCAAGGTCGGCGGCACGACGAGCGGGGCGCGCTCGGGATAAGAGACTTCCGGCTTTTCGTCCTGAATGCCCAAAACGTTCCGGGCAAAATCGAGTACGCCCTGCGCCTTGGCGGGCGCGGAGAACGATGCCGCAGCGAGCAGGCCGGTCAGAACCAGACCGAAATGCCGAACCCGGATCATGTGCGACCTCCTTCGTCGATCGAGCCGCCGTGTTGGAGTGCCATCACGTCGAAAATGGGGCGTCAGGACACCGGGCCGTTCGATCCGGGCCGCGGCTCCTCGCTTCGGAACGAGTCATACAGAAGCAGGACGACGCCCGCAACGATCGCCGCGTCCGCCACATTGAAGACGTACCAAGACCAATCGCCCCAATGCAGATGGATGAAATCGGCCACCGCACCGTAGGTGATCCGATCGATCGCATTGCCGACCGCGCCGCCGAGGAGCATCGCGAGCGCGGTCGCGAGGCGCTTGGTCTCCGCCCGCAGCATCCAGATCGCGATGCCGATCGAAGCCGCGACCGAGAGGACGACCAGCGCCCAGCGGCCGAATTCGTCGTCCTGCTGAAACAGCCCGTAGGAGATGCCGCGGTTCCAGACCATGACGAAGTCGAGAAAGGGCAGCACGCGGATCGGTTCCCGCGCCTCGATGTCGATGATGTGGAGCATCACGAGCTTCGTCGCCTGATCGACGACGAAGAGGCTCGCGGCGAGCCATGCGCCGAAGCGGGCGGGACCGGCGCGCAGCGCCTCCCGCAGCTTCCCGCGCATGTCCGTCAAGGCGCTCACGCGGCCGCCCGCGCCGCATCCCATTCGCGCAGCGCCGCGGCGTCGCGGGGCGTCACGTCGGGGTATTCGGGATCGGTCCCGACCTCGGGCGACCATTTCCACGAGCGGGCGCATTTGCGGCCCTCGGCGCGGCGGGAGACGACCGCGACGCCCGGC
>CAYNUN010000136.1:0-5916 GCA_964400345.1 uncultured Methylobacteriaceae bacterium | reverse complement strand
GGCTCGTCCTGCTCGGCGGCGTTCTCCCCGGAGAAGTGACGCTGACCCGCGTCGGCCTCGACGTCAGGCTCACCGTCGCCGCCAAGGGCGCCGCACCCGGCGGGACGATCCTCCTGCTCAATCAGACAGCAGGAAACCAGACGGGCATCGACGAGATCCGCTTCGACGACGGTACCGTCTGGGATTGGTGGAAGATCCGGGAACTCGCCTCCACCATCCAAGGCACCACCGGAAACGACACGATTACGGGCTCCACCCTCCCCGGCTGGACCGACGATTGGATCCATGGCGGCAATGGACACGATCGCTTGCTCGGAGGCGCGGGCCGAGACGTTCTGAACGGCGGTGCAGGAAACGATACGATCGAGGGCGGGACCGAAGACGATCTGCTCATCGGCGCCGAAGGCCATGATCGTTTCGTGTTCCGGCCGAACCATGGTCGAGACACGATCACGGACTTCGCCGCAGGCATCGGGCGGGGCGACGTCATCGAGATCGGATGGGCGACGATCCGCGATTTCGCCGCCCTCGCGGCGCGCGCCGAGGACGTCGGGAACGATTGCGTCATCACCTTCGATGCCGCGAGTTCCCTCACGCTTCTCAATGTGAGGAAAGCCTCTCTCGCAGCCGACGACTTCGTCTTCACCTGATCGCGAAGCCGGGGGCGGGCTGGAGTTTTTCCGCCCCCGAAACCCTTCATTAAGGTCTGGACAAATCCGCGTTTCGGGATTCAACTGACACTGATTCGGGTAGATGCGGCACATCGATCCGGACAGGGATTGGATCGGAATCCGAAGAGGGGCCTAGGCATGGCGCGTTCGCACGCGGCCATAGCGGAGTCGCGTGCGGCGACGGTCGGGGGCATTGCCGCCCCGCTGTCCCACCCGACCTACCGGCGACTGCTCGCGGCCGAGCCTTGGCTGCGCCGCATCGTCCCCGGACTGGTCGTCCTCTTCCTCGCGATCATCGGAACGGCCGCTTGGCTGCAGGCCGTCACCTCGCGCAACGAGATCATGGCCGATTCTGCCTCGCAGATCGAGATCCTCGCGCAGCTCGCACGCGCCGAACTCTCCGGCCCCGTCGAAGGCGGCGCGATCCGGCGCGGCGAAGGCGCGGAACTCCTCTCCCGCGTGCTGCCCGAGGGGCGTCTCACCGAGGGACGGCACGTTCTTCTCGCCGATGCCGAAGGCCGGATCGTCGGCGTCTCCCCCAAATCGCTCCTCGTCGCGGAGACGCTCGAGGGCGTCTTGGGCAGCACGCAGCCCCTCACGATCATGGCCGACCGCGCGGGCGTCCTCGCCGTCACGCTGCCTGACGGAACCAAAGCGCTCGCCGCCGTCCGCAATCTTCCCGGGGGCGCGCAGGTCGCCGTCCTCCACCGCGTTCCGGACGCGCTCGCGAAATGGGAGAGCCGCACCGCCTCCTCGCTGCTGCTGCTCGGCGCGGCCGCCGTCGTCCTTCTCGGCCTGTCCACCGCCTATTTCTGGCAGTCCTGGCGCGCCCATCAGGCCGACGCGATCGTCGACCGCGTCCGCGGCCGGCTCGACACCGCCCTGTCCCGCGGCCGTTGCGGTCTTTGGGACTGGGACATCGCACGCGGCACGATCTATTGGTCGGATTCGATGTACGAGATGCTCGGCTACGAGCGCCGCAGCGAATTCATGTCCTTCGGGGAGGTCAACCGCCTCGTCCACCCCGACGACGGTGATCTCTATGAACTCGCCGACCGTCTCGCCGGCAAGCAGGATCGGGCGGTCGACCATGCCTTCCGCATCCGCTCGGCCGACGGCGAATGGATCTGGGTCCGCTCGCGCGCCGAACTCGTTCAGGAAGGCGAGGACCGCTCCCCGCATCTCCTCGGCATCTGCGTCGACATCACCGAGCAGCGCCGGCTCGAAGCCGACAACGCCGCCGCGAACATGCGTCTTCGCGAAGCTGTCGAGGCCATCAGCGAAGCCTTCGTGCTGTGGGATGCGCAGAACCGCCTCGTGATGTGCAATTCGCGCTTCCAGCGTCTTCACCGCCTTCCCGTCGATCTTGTCCAGCCCGGCACCGCCTATCGCGACGTGGCGGCCGCGCTGACCGCCTGCGTCAACGAAAGCCGTATGGCGGAAGGCCATGACGCGGAAGGCCTCACCCGCAGCTACGAGGCGCAGCTGCCGGACGATCGGTGGTTGCAGGTCAACGAACGCCGCACCCGCGACGGCGGCTATGTCTCCGTCGGCACGGACATCACCGAATTGAAGGCCGCAGAGCGCCGCCAGACGCAGATGATCGCCGACCTCAACCGCTCCCAACTGCGTCTCGAAGCGCAGGCCAAGGAGACGTCCGAAATCGCCTCCCGCTATTTCGAACAGAAGGCCGAAGCCGAAACCGCCAACCGCGCCAAGTCCGAATTCCTCGCCAAGATGAGCCACGAGCTGCGCACGCCGCTCAACGCCATTCTCGGCTTCTCCGAGATCATGGAAGGCGAATATTTCGGCGCGCTGGGCCATGAGAAATATCGCGACTACTGCCGCGACATCACGCGCAGCGGCCGTTCGCTTCTCGGTCTCATCGCCGACATTCTGGACATGGCGGAACTCGAGGCGGGCAAAGTGCGCATCGAGCGCCGCCCGCTTCCCATCCGCGGCACGATCGAGAAGTCGGTCGAACGCATCCTGCCCGCCGCCGAAACCAAGGGCGTCGCCGTCGCGGCGGATCTCGCCGCGGAAGGTTCGATCCTCGCCGACCCTCGCGCCGTCGAACGCGTCCTCGGCCACCTCCTGCAGAACGCGATCAAATTCACGCCCGCCGGCGGCCGCATCTCGATCCGCAGCCGCATCGTCTCGGGCGCACTGAACATTTATGTGGAGGATACGGGCGTCGGCATTCCGAAGGAGGCTCTGTCCAAGCTCGGGCGTCCCTTCACCTGGGTCGATCTCGACGCGTCCAAGCCCACCGAAGGCTCGGGCCTCGGCCTCGCCATCGCCCGCTCCTTCGCCGAACTGCACGGCGGATCGGTCCGGATCCGGTCGCAGGAAGGCCAAGGCACGATCGTGCTCGTCCGCTTGCCCCTTCGCGTCGAGCCCGCGCCCCGCAAGGCGGCCTGAGCCGCGGGCCTAACCCATCACGCGTTCGAAGATCGCCCGGACCTTGCCGCGCGTCTCCGTGAGATGCGATTCCAGCACCTTGAAGTCCGGCAGCCCCGCCGCGCCCGCGAGCCTTCGCTTCAGCGCCGCGCCGGCGGTCTTCGGGTCGAAATCGCCCGACAACGTCAATCGCTGCCATTGGAAGACGTCGCGCATCACGCCGTAGGCCGTGCGCAGCAATTCGGCGTCGTTGGCGTCGACGAGCCCTTCGGACGCGGCCGCATCGAGGATCGCGCCCGTATTGCGCAGCGCGATGCCGGGGCGATCCTTCGCCTCGGTCAGGACCAGCGCTTGGGCGAGGAATTCGAGATCGACCAGCCCCCCCGCCGCGAGCTTGAGATCCCAAGGCTTGTCCTCGCCCTTTTCCTGCGCGATCAGCCGGCGCATGGCGAGCGCATCGACGAAGACCTTCCGCGGATCGCGCGGCCGGGCGAAGACCTCCGCCACGGCGGCATCGACTTCCACCATCAGCGAAGGGTCGCCCGCGACGGGGCGCGCGCGCACCAGCGCCATCTGCTCCCAGGTCTCGGCCTCGCCGCGCTGATACTCGATGAAGCCCGTGAACTGCGTCGCCGCGGGGCCCTTGTTGCCCGAGGGGCGCAGCCGCATGTCGACGGCGTAAAGCGTTCCCTTGCGGGTCGGCACCGTCAACGCGCTGATCAGCCGTTGCGTCAGCCGCGTGAAATAGGTCGAGGGCGCGATGCGCCTTTCGCCGTCGCTTTCGAGCGCATCGGGCGCGTGATCGTACAACACCACGAGATCGAGGTCGGAGGTCGCGGTCATCTCGCGCGAGCCGAGCCGCCCCATTCCCAGCACGGCGATGCGCCCGCCGGGCACCCGGCCGTATTCCGCCTCGAACCGCGTCCGCACCTCACGCAGCGCCAGCCGGATCACGGCTTCGGCCACCGTCGCATAGGCTTCGCCCGCCCTTGCGGGAGACAGGACGCCCGAAAGCATCCGCGCTCCGACGAGGAAGATCTCCTGCCGGCCCGTCTCGCGCAGCCGATCGAGGAATTCCTCGAAGAGATCGACGTCGCCGATCGCTTCCGCCAAGCGTCCCTGCAACGCATCCACACCCGGGAACGGCTCGACGAAGACCGGATCGATGACGGCGTCGAGCACATGCGGTCGCGCCGCGACGGTCTCCGCCAAGCGCGGCGCGGAACCGAGAATGTCGGCGAACAGCCGCAGGATCGCCGCGTTGGACTTGAGGATGGAGAACAGCTCCACCGCCGCGGGCATCTTGCCCAGCGCGGAGTCGAAGGCGGCCAGCGCGCCGTCGGGGTCCGCGCTGCCGCCGAAGGCTTCGAGCAGCGGCGGCACGAGTTCGGTGACCACCTCCCGCGCCCGGGCGCTCTGCACGGCCTGACGCCGGCCGAAATGCCAGCCCCGGACGGTCTCCGCCACCGCCGCCGGGTCGGAAAATCCCATGCGGCGCAGCGTGTCGAGCGTCTCCGGATCGTCGACG
The DNA here is from genome assembly GCA_964400345.1 of uncultured Methylobacteriaceae bacterium. Taxonomy (GTDB): domain Bacteria; phylum Pseudomonadota; class Alphaproteobacteria; order Rhizobiales; family Beijerinckiaceae; genus JAIXZO01. Next base: position 1,317 of record CAYNUN010000136.1, on the reverse strand, counting down.
GTGCCGGTGAAGACGAGACTGCCGCCCTTGGCCGTGAGTTCCGGCCCCTCTTCGAACAGCCGCGCATAATGCTTTTCGACGAGCAGCGCCTTTCCGGTCAGCGCTTCGGCGAATTTCGCCGTCGAGGCATGACCGCAGAAACGCGCGAAGCCTTCGAGACGGTCGGGATCGGAGGGCAGGCGCTGCGTCTGCTCGTCGTCCTGCATCTGCAGACGATGCTCGATCGTGCGCAGGAAACGATAAGCGTCGGACAGTTCGCTCTCCGCCTCCTCCGAAATCCATCCGTCCTCGCGCAGCGCCGTCAGCATCTCCAGCGTGCGTCGACCGCGGAGCTTGGGCCGCCGCCCGCCGAAGACGAGCTGCTGCGTCTGCACGAAGAATTCGATTTCGCGGATTCCGCCGCGGCCGAGCTTGATGTCGTGGCCCGCCACCGCGATCGCCTCATGCCCGCGCACGGCATGAATCTGCCGCTTCATCGCGTGGATGTCGGCGATGGCGGCGAAATCGAAATATTTGCGCCAGATGAAGGGCGCGAGATCGGCGATGAACCGGTTCCCCAGCGCCTCGTCGCCCGCGACGGGGCGCGCCTTGATCATCGCCGCGCGTTCCCAATTCTGGCCCACGCTCTCGTAATAGCCGTAGGCCGAGGACACCGAGATCGCGACGGGGGTGGAACCGGGGTCGGGCCTCAGCCGCAGATCCGTCCGGAACACGTAGCCGTCCGGGGTCCGCTCCTGCATGAAGCGCACGAGGCCCTGCGTGAGCCGGACGAAGAAGGGCGCGGGCTCGAGGCCTTCCCTGAGCGGCGCGGCTTCTGCGTCATAAAGCACGACGACGTCGATGTCGGACGAATAGTTCAGTTCGCGCGCGCCGTGCTTGCCGAGCGCGAGCACGGTGAAGCCCGAACCCGCCGCGGGATCGGCGGAGTCTTTCGGCAGAAAGCGCCCTTCGTCCGCCGCGTTCTTCAGCAGACGCCGCACCGAAGCGGAAACCGTCGCATCCGCGAGGTCGGACAGCGCGCGCGTCACGCGTTCGACGCTCCAGATCCCGCCGATGTCGGCAAGGGCGATCAGCAGGGCCGCTTCCTGCTTCCCCTTGCGCAGGATGCGCATGAAGGCCGCATCCGTCTCCGCCGCCGACCAGCCGGCGGCGATGCGCTCGATCAGACGGGCGAAGCGTTCGTCCGGATCCGCATCGAGCAACTCGCTCAGCCGCGCCGTATCCTGGCACAATCGCCAGAGATAAGGGGAATGATCGGCGAGGCCCGCAAGCAGTGCCGCGACCTCCGCCCGCCCTTCGAGAAGAGCGGCGAGCGCC
>CAYNUN010000135.1:0-5983 GCA_964400345.1 uncultured Methylobacteriaceae bacterium | reverse complement strand
ATCCGCTTGCCGCCCAACATCGTCCCATTCCCGCCCGAATGCGTGAAATCCTCTATCCCACATCGCGGCGGCAGGAACAATGTCGCGGCCGGGTCGGTCGCGGTTCAGGCGACGCCCGCGATCCGCTGCATCGCGTCGCGGGACAGCTTCACGCTTTCCCCGGCCGCAAGGATCTGGTCCCAGGTGTTGGTGTCGACCGGGATCCGGTTCGCGAGGCGGTCGGCGCGCGTCGCGAGTTCGGGTTGTCCCGGCAGCAGCACGCTGGGGCCGCGGCCCTCGGGCGGCCGCGTGACCCATTCGGCATAGGCCTCGATCTCGCGGGCATAGGAAGCCGCCGTCCCCATGGCTTCGGGCGAGACGACGATGCAGAACATGTTGTTGATGATCGCGTCGCGCGACTTCGGCCCCTTCTGCGTCGACCCGCCGGCGAGCGCGCCCGCGAGGAGGTCGCAGGCGAAGGACAGCGTCCAGCCCTTGTGCTCGCCGAAGGTGCGCAGCGCGCCGAGCGGCTCCTCGAACAGCGCGGCCGGATTCGTCGTCGGCTCGCCGTGCCCGTCGAGCAGTACGCCTTCGGGGACGTCGACGCCCTTGTTGTAGGCCACGCGGATCTTGCCGACCGCGAGGCGGCTCGTCGCGAAGTCCACGATGAAGGGATCCTTGCCCGGACGCGGCAGGCCGATCGAGATCGGGTTGGTGCCGACGCGCGCCGCGGGGCCGCCGAAGGGCGCGACCGCAGGGGTCGAGATCACGTTGACGAAATGGATCGAGACCATGCCGGCCCGCACGCATTGCTCGGACCAATGGCCGATGCGGCCGATATGATGGCTGTTGCGCAGCGCCATGATGCAGGACCCTTGGGCCTTCGCGCGCTCGATCGCCATGGCCACGGCGTCATGCGCCATGGTCTGGCCGAGTCCGCGATCGGCCTCGAGGATGAGGAGCTGGCCCAGATCGGTCGCGACGGTCGGCGCGGCGCCGAGCCGGCATTCGCCGGTCAGCGCATTCGCGATATAGGCGGGCAGCATGCCGACGCCGTGGGAATCGTGCCCTCGGAGATTGGCTTCGACGAGATGGTCGGCCACGATCGCGCATTCGCGATCGTTCGAACCCGCCGCCTTGAAGATCTCCCTCACCAGAGATCGCAGCGCTTCATTCTCGATTCGGATCTCGCCCGCCTTGCCGGCCATGCTTTTGCGCCCTTTATGCTGTCGCAGGCGAAACTGGCCGCAACCCGCTGCGTCGGTCAAGACCGGCCCCGCCGTCATCCGTCGATCCGGACATATCGTTTGACAAACCGAACGGTTCGTTTAAAAGAACGCTGCGCGCCGATTTGAACCGAGCAGCTTGCCGGGCGCGCAGCCGCGAAAGCGGATCGATGTCAGGCTAAAGCGCCGCGGGTGCCCAGCGTGCCCCGGGCTCGATCATGATCGGGAGACCCGAAATGACCTTCCTTCCCACCCGTCGCACCGCTCTCGCCCTCGCCGCCGGCCTCTTCGCCGCGGCCGCCGCGCCCGATTTCGCCGCCGCGCAGGTGCGCGAGATCCGCATCGACTGGGCCACCTACAATCCCGTCAGCCTCGTCCTGCGCGACCGCAAGCTTCTCGAAAAGGAATTCGAGAAGGACGGCATCACCATCCGCTGGGTCCAGTCCGCGGGGTCGAACCGCGCGCTCGAATTCCTCAACGCGGGTTCGCTCGATTTCGGCTCGACGGCCGGCGCCGCGTCGCTGATCGGCCGCATCAACGGCAATCCGATCAAGTCGATCTACGTCTTCTCCCGCCCCGAATGGACCGCGCTGGTGACGAAGGGCGACGCGATCAAGACGGTCGCCGATCTCAAGGGCAAGCGCATCGCCGTGACGCGCGGCACCGATCCGCACATCTTCCTCGTCCGCGCCCTCGCCGAAGCCAAGCTCACCGAACGCGACGTGCGCCTCGTGCTGCTGCAGCACGCCGACGGTCGTCTTGCGCTGGAGCGCGGCGACGTCGACGCGTGGGCGGGCCTCGATCCGATGATGGCCTCCGCCGAAATCGACGGCGGCGCGCGTCTCTTCCACCGCCGGCCCGAGGCCAATACCTGGGGCATCCTCAATGTCCGCGAGGAATTCGCGGAGAAGAACCCGGCGATCGTCGCCCGCGTGCTCAAGGTCTATGAAGAGGCCCGCAAGCTGTCGATCGCCAATCCGGGCGAACTGTCCAAGGCGCTGGTCGAGGCGACCAAGCTCCCCGAAAACGTGATCGCGCGTCAGTTGGAGCGCACCGATCTCAGCCACGGGCCGATCGGCGCCGCGCAGGCCGAGACGATCATCGCCGCGGGGCTTGCCTTGCAGGAGGCGGGTGTGCTCAAGCCTGAGACCGACATCAGAGCGACGGTGGCGTCGCTGATCGACGGACGCCATCTGTCGAAGTGAGACCCGCTCGCATCAGGGTGCAGGCATGACGGTGACTTCCCCCGCCACGGCGGAGACCGGACCCGCGACGTCGCCGTCGCGGGTCTTCGTCCTGCCGCGACGTGCGCTCGCGGTCGCGGGCCTCGTTCTTCCGGTTCTTCTCGCCGTCCTGTGGGAATGGGTCGCCGCGAAGAACCTGATTTCCGTCCGGTTGATGCCGCCGCCGTCCAAGATCTGGGCGACGATGGTGGAGCTCGCGGCCACCGGCGAATTGACGATCCACGTCCTCGCCACGCTCTATCGCGTCTTCGTCGGCTTCGCGATCGGCGCGCTGGCGGGCACGTTGATCGGCGCGGTGGCGGGTGCGTCCGAAGCCGTGCGCCGCATCATCGATCCCACGCTGCAGTCGCTTCGTTCGGTGCCCTCCATCGCCTGGGTGCCGCTCTTCATCCTTTGGCTCGGCATTTTCGAGACGTCGAAGATCGCGCTGATCGCGGTCGGCGTGTTCTTCCCCGTCTATCTCGGAGTCGCGGGCGCGATCGAAGGCATCGACCGGAAACTGCTCGAGGTCGGCCGCGTCTTCCGCCTATCCCGTCCGGCATTGGTTCGCCGCGTGATGCTGCCCGCCGTGCTTCCGGCCTGGATCATCTCGCTGCGCTCCGGCCTCGGCCTCGGCTTCATGTTCGTGGTCGCGGCGGAGTTCATGGGCGCGTCGGAAGGCCTCGGCTATCTCCTCGTCGACGGCCAGCAGATGGGCAAGCCCGCCCAGATCCTCGGCGCGATCATCGCTTTCGCCGTGCTCGGCAAGATCTGCGATTGGGTCCTCGTCCTCCTCACGAAGCCCCTTCTCGTCTGGCAGGACACTGCACGGAGGTCGCTCTGATGCTGCGGCTCGAACGTCTTTCCAAGACCTATTCGGACGGCACCGAGGCCTTGGCCGCGATCAATATCGAGGTCGGCGCGGGCGAAATCCTCGCGCTCGTCGGCGGCTCGGGCTGCGGCAAGACCACGCTGCTGCGCTTGATCGCGGGGCTCGACACGGCCACGGAAGGCCGGGTCGCGGTGTCGGGCGAGACCATCACCTCTCCCCACCAGGCCGTCGGCATCGTCTTTCAGGAGCCGCGGCTCCTGCCTTGGCTGCGGGTCGAGGACAATATCGGCTTCGGACTCGCGGATCTCGCCGCGGCCGAGCGCCGCGAACGCGTCGAACATGCGCTCGAGCGCGTGGGTCTTGCGGGCTACGGCAAGCGCTGGCCCCGCGAATTGTCGGGCGGCCAGCAGCAGCGTATCGCCATCGCCCGGGCCTTCGTCGCCCGGCCGAAGGTCCTGCTGCTCGACGAACCCTTTTCCGCGCTCGACGCCTTCACGCGGGCGAGCCTTCACGAACATCTCCTGCTTCTGTGGGAGGAGACCCGACCGACCGTGGTGATGGTGACGCATGACGTCGACGAGGCCGTGACGCTCGCCGACCGGATCATCGTGATGCGGCCGAAGCCCGGTCGGGTCTACGAGACGATCTCCGCCCATCTCGATCGGCCGCGCGACAAGCTGTCCGCGGGTTTCGAGAAGACCAAGCGTCGGGTAATGAACGCGCTCGACCGTTCGCTGCGGCCCGAGACTCCGCGCCCCGCCGGGGCCGAGGTCGAGGCGGCCGCTTCCTATTGATCGACGAAACGAGGACAAGCCGATGGATGCCGAAGCGCTCCGCGCCATGCAGGCGCCGATCAAGGCCAAGTACAAGGACGATCCCGAGGCCGCCGTCATCACCTTGAAGGCGCAGGGAGAACTCGATTCGCAGAACATCGCCTGCAAGGTCGAGACGGGACGCGCCATGGCGGTCGCGGGCCTGCATCCGGCGACGGGCGGGTCGGGCATGGAACTGTGCTCGGGCGACATGCTGCTCGAGGCGCTCGTCGCCTGTGCGGGCGTCACGTTGAAGGCGGTCGCGACCGCGCTCGAGATCCCGCTGAAGAGCGGGCGGGTGAAGGCCGAGGGCGATCTCGACTTCCGCGGCACGCTCGGCGTCGACCGCGAGGCGCCCGTCGGTTTCCGGGAAATCCGCCTGACTTTCGAGGTGGATACGGATGCGCCGCAGGAGAAGCTCGACTCGCTCCTGAAGCTGACCGAGCGCTATTGCGTCGTCTTCCAGACGATCAACAAGCCCGCTCCCAACAGCGTGAAGATGGTGCGCGTCGCGGCCTGACGACGGGCCGCCGTCGCCTCCGGATCTCCACGCCCGCAGAATGCGGAAACGCCGCCCGAGGGGTCCTCGGGCGGCGTTTCATCATCGGGAGCATGTCGCCGCCGGCGCGGGGCCGGCGGGGCGGCGGTTCAGGCCGCTTCGATCATGTTGACCGCGACCTTGCCGGTCCGGCGGTCTTCGGCCGTGTTGAAGTACACGCTCTGGCCTTCGGAGAGCGAGCGCATGCCCGCGCGCTCCAGAGCGGTCGCATGGACGAACACGTCCTTTGCGCCACCTTCGGGCTGAATGAAGCCGAAACCCTTGGTTTCGTTGTAGAATTTCACAGTGCCTTTGACGAGATCCATGATGGTCTCCTTCTTTCGTCATATGTCGGAACGCGCGGAACAGCCGTCCATCGGCACGGTCCCGGAGTTCGTCATCGATGTTTGTGGAGGTCGGCGTCCGTTCCGCATGCGGAACCGGTTGGCGCATTCGCCCGATCAAAATTCGACAATGTTCGTTTAGAGTATATTCTGCGGATAAGCAATCGTCATTTTCACTTTTTATTCGAAAATACGACGGCGAAGCACTTCGAAATTCAACCCGTCGAAACGCATGAATCCATTCGCGGTTCCAGAATATTTTATTTTTTCTCTTTCGGAGCCCTATCAAAACGATTTACGCCCGTCGGCGACCCGCGGGCGGCCCGTCGATCGGCAGGCGCCCCCCCTGCGCGGTCGCGTCACTTGGAAAAAGACCCCCGCGCTGCTATTTGCGGCCCCATGACCGCGCACCGCTTCGACAACATCCGCAACTTCTCGATCGTCGCCCACATCGACCACGGGAAGTCGACGCTCGCCGATCGGCTCATCCAGTTCACGGGCGGGTTGTCCGAACGCGTGATGGTCGATCAGGTTCTCTACTCGATGGACATCGAGCGCGAGCGCGGGATCACGATCAAGGCGAACACCGTCCGGCTCGACTACAAGGCCAAGGACGGCAAGACCTACACGCTGAACCTGATGGACACGCCCGGGCATGTCGACTTCGCCTATGAGGTCTCGCGCTCGCTCGCGGCCTGCGAAGGCTCGCTGCTGGTCGTCGACGCCGCGCAGGGGGTCGAGGCGCAGACGCTCGCCAACGTCTATCAGGCGCTCGACGCGAATCATGAGATCGTGCCGGTCCTCAACAAGATCGACCTGCCCGCCGCCGAACCCGAGCGGATCAAGGAGCAGATCGAGGAGGTGATCGGTCTCGACGCGTCCGAAGCCGTTCCGATCTCGGCGAAGACCGGCATCAACATCGAAGGCGTGCTCGAAGCCATCGTGAAGAAGCTGCCGCCGCCGACGGGCGACGAGACCGCGCCGCTCAAGGCGCTGCTCGTCGACAGCTGGTACGACCCCTATCTCGGC
>CAYNUN010000134.1:0-6013 GCA_964400345.1 uncultured Methylobacteriaceae bacterium | reverse complement strand
CGCAGCCGCAGACGCGCCGCCTCCACCGCCGCCTCGCGCCGCGCCATGCCCTTCTCCGCGAGCTGCTGCGCGAATTCCACGATCAGGATCGCGGTCTTGTCCGCGAGGACGATCAGCACGACGAAGCCCACCTCGGTCAGCACGTTCACGTCCTGCCCGCGCATCAGCACGCCGATGATCGCGGCGAGCAGGCACATCGGCACGATCAGGATGACCGCGAGCGGCAGCGTCAGGCTCTCGTATTGCGCCGCGAGCACGAGGAACACGAACACCACCGCCAGCGCGAAGACGAACAGGCCCGTGTCGCCCGCGAGCTTCTGCTGATAGGCGATGCCCGTCCATTCATAGCTCATGCCCGGCGGCAGCACCTCCGCCGCGAGCCGTTCGAGATCGGCCATGGTCCCGCCGGCCGAGAAGCCCGGCGCGGTGCTCGCGTCGAATTCGGCCGCGGGATAGAGGTTGTAGCGCGGCACGCGCGAGGATCCCGCCGTCTCCCGCACCGTCGCGAAGGCCGCGAAAGGCACCGCGTCGCCCGCGGCGTTGCGCACCCTGAGCTTCAGAATGTCCTGCGGATCGTTGCGGAACGGCTCGTCCGCCTGCGCCGTCACCCGGAAGGTCTTGCCGATGAAGTTGAAGTCGTTGACATAGGCCGAGCCCAGCGCCACCGACAGCGTATTGAACGCGTCGGCGAGATTGACGCCGAGCATCTGCGCCTTCACCCGGTCGATGTCGAGCTGGAACACCGGCGTCCGCGTCTCGAAGCTCACGAAGGGCCGCTGCACGCTGGGAAGCTGCGCCGCGCGCTGCTGCATCTGGCCCAGCGCGTCGACGAGCGCCGCGCCGCCGAGCCCGCCGCGGTCCTGGATCATCATCCGCACGCCGCCCGCATTGCCGATGCCCTGCACGGGCGGCGGCGCGAGCGGGAGGATGAAGGCCTCCTGGATCGGGGCCATGCGCTGGAACAGCATGCCGAGGATGCGCTGCTGCGTGAGCCCCCGCTCCGCCAGCGACTTGATGTCGTCCGTCGCCGCGAAGATCGCCGCCTGGTTCGGCGCATTGGTGAAGGTCGCGCCCGAAAAGCCGACGATGCCCACCCCGTTCCGGAAGCCCGGCGTTTCGAGCAGGATGCCCATCGCCCGCTTGACCACCTCGTCCGTCCGCGCGAGCGCGGAGCCCGGCGGGAGCTGGATCGCGATGATGTAGTAGCCGCGCTCCTGCTGCGGGATGAAGCCCCGCGGCGCGTTCGAGAATTCACGGCCCGTCAGCCCGATCAGCCCCGCATAGGCGACGATCATCAGCACCGCGAAGCGCAGGAAGCGCCGCGTCAGCCACGCATAGCCGTTCGCGAAACCGTCGAAACCGCGGTTGAACAGGCGGAAGAAGCCGTGCACCCCCCGCATCACGAGCCCTTCGCGCACATGGCCCTTCGCATGGGGCTTCAGGAGCATCGCGCAGAGCGCGGGCGAGAGCGTCAGCGAGTTGAAGGCCGAGATCACCGTCGCCGCCGCGATCGTCAGCGCGAACTGGCGATAGAACTGCCCCGAAATGCCCGTGATGAAGGCCACCGGCACGAACACCGCCACGAGCGTCAGCGCGATGGCGACGAGCGCCCCGCCGACCTCGTCCATGGTCCGATGCGTCGCCTCCTTCGGGTCCATGCCCGCGGCGAGATTGCGCTCGACGTTCTCCACCACCACGATCGCGTCGTCGACCACGATGCCGATCGCGAGCACGAGGCCGAACAGCGTCAGATTGTTGATCGAGAAGCCCACCGCGGACATCACCGCGAAGGTGCCCACCAGCGACACCGGAATCGCGAGGATCGGGATGATCGCCGCCCGCCAGGTCTGCAGGAACAGCACGATCACGAGCACCACGAGCAGCACCGCCTCGAAGATGGTCTTCACCACCGCATCGACGGATTCCTGGATCGCCTTCGTCGGGTTGTAGACGATGTCGTAGGCGACGCCCGCCGGGAAGCTCTTCGCGATCTCCCGCATCGCGGCCTGCACCGCCGCTTCCGTCGTCAGCGCGTTGGAGCCGGGCTTCTGGAACACGCCCATGCCCACCGCCTCGTAGCGGCCCAGATAGGACTTGGTCGAATAATCCTGCGCCGCGAGCTCAACCCGCGCCACGTCCTTCAGCCTGATCTGACGACCCTGCCGGTCGGTCTTGACGATGATGCCCGCGAATTCCTCCGGCTCGACGAGCCGGCCCTGCGTGCGCACCGTCACCTGAAACGCGCCCGGATTCTGCATCGGCGTCTGGTTGATGACGCCCGCCGCCACCTGCACGTTCTGCCGCTGCAGCGCGCCCACCACTTCCGCCGGCGTCAGCGAGAGGGCCGCGAGCCGGTCGGGATCGAGCCAGATGCGCATCGCGTAATCGCGCGCGCCGAACACCGTGATCGAACCCACGCCGTCGATGCGCAGCAGCCGGTCGCGGATCTCGATATTGGCGAAGTTGGAGAGATAGAGCTGGTCGCGGCTCGCATCCGGCGAGATCACGTTCACGACCATCATCAGGTCGGGCGAATTCTTGCGCACCACCACGCCGAGGCGACGCACCTCTTCGGGCAGGCGCGGCTCCGCCAGCCGCACGCGGTTCTGCACCTCCACCTGCGCCTGATCGAGATTGGTCCCGATCGCGAAGGTCACGGAAATGCCGACGCGGCCGTCATTGGTCGCGTTCGAACCGATATAGAGCGCGCCGTCGACGCCGTTGAGTTCCTGCTCGATCGTGGCGGCGACCGTCGCCGAAGCCGTCTCCGAGCTTGCGCCGGGAAACTGCGCGCTGATCGAGATGGTCGGCGGCGCGATCTCCGGATATTGCGCCACCGGCAGCCGGTCATAGGCGACCGCGCCGATGATGACGAGCGCCACGGATAGGACCGAGGCGAAGATCGGCCGATCGACGAAGAAATGGGCGAACTTCATCGTCCGCCCCTTATCGCTGCGTCGCGGCGGGTTGCGGCGCGGGGCGGCCGGGCGGGCCGCCCGCCGCCGGTCCCGGAGCGCCCGCGGCCTGCGGCGTCACCTTCTGCCCGGGCCGCGCCCGGAGCAGACCGTTGACGATGATGCGGTCGTCGGGGCCGATCCCGGACCGGACGACGCGGAGGCCGTCGATCACGGGCCCGAGCTGCACGGGCCGCGGCACCACCGTATCTTCGGGCGAGAGCGTCAGCAGCACCTTGCGCGACTGGTCCGAGAGCACCGCCGTATCGGGCACCAGCAGCGCCTGATAGGGCGCCGTCGTCGCCACGCGGACCTTGCCGAACATGCCCGGCGTCAGCACGCCGCGCGGATTGTCGAACACCGCCCGCACCCGGATCGTGCCGGAGGACGGGTCGACGACGTTGTCGACGAAGTCGATCGTCCCGCGCGTTGCGTAATCCGGTTCGTCGAGCAGTTTGAGCTCCACGGGCAGCCCCCGCTTTTCCGACCCCTGCAGGCGCATGAAGCGGAGATAGGAGCCTTCGTCGACCGCGAATTCGAAATAGATCGGGTCGAGCGAAACGATGGTCGCGAGCAGCGTCGTGTTGCCCGATGCGCCGCCCGTCACGAGATTGCCCACCGAGACGCGGCGGTCGCCGATGCGCCCCGCCACGGGCGCCTTCAATTCCGTGAAGTCGAGGTCGAGCTGCGCGCGCTTGAGCGCGGCTTCCGCCGATTGCAGCTGCGCTTCGGCGTCGCGCTTGGCGGCGATGCGCTGGTCGAAGAGCTGATCGGAAATGTTGCCCGAGCCGATCAGCTTCTCCGAGCGCTGCAGATCGGCCGTCGCGTTCTCCAGCCGCGCCTTGGCGCGGTTCAGGTCCGCCGTCGCCTGTTCATGGGCGGTCTGATAGGTCCGCCGGTCGACGGTGAACAGCGCCTTGCCCTTCTCCACCGTCTGGCCGTCGCGGAAATGGATCTCGTCGAGATAGCCCGAGACCCGCGCCCGCACCTCGACCGTCTCCGCCGCGACGAAGCGGCCGACATGCTCGTCGCGCTCCGTCACCGTCTTCTGCACGGCCTTGCCGACCGTCACCACGGGCGGCGGCGGAGCGGGAGGTTGCTGGGCCTGCGGCGCGGGATTGCACGCCGCGACGAGCGCCGCGGCGACGAGGGTCGCGATGGCCGAGGAGATGCGCATGGTGGGGTTCGCCCGTCTCTTGTGATCGGTCGCAAACTAGACACGGACGAACCGATGTCCAGTTCGGAAGACGCGGTACGGCCCCGCGCAACGGGCGCGGCGGGTCCGCGCCTCACCCGGCCTCGAGCCGCCCCGCCTCGCGCAGCAGGTCGAAGGCGGTTTCCGCCCCGCTTTCGGGCGAGCCCGCGCCGCCCTCGATCCTGAGTTCGGGAAAGTCCGGCCGCTCATAGGGGCTCGAAACGCCCGTGAAATTCGGGAGTTCGCCCCGCGCCGCCTTGGCGTAGAGCCCCTTCGGATCGCGTCTCATGCAGTCTTCGAGCGGCGTATCGACGAAGACTTCGAAGAACTCGTCCTCGGGAAACATCGCGCGGACCATGTCGCGGTCGGCGCGGAACGGCGAGATGAAGGCGCAGAGCACGATCAGCCCGGCCTCCGTCATCAGCTTCGCCGCCTCGCCCGCGCGGCGGATGTTCTCCACCCGGTCGACGTCGGTGAAGCCGAGATCCTTGGTGAGGCCGTGCCGAAGATTGTCCCCGTCGAGCAGCGTCGTATGCCGCCCGGCCGCATGCAGGCGCATCTCCAAGGCCTTGGCGATGCTCGATTTGCCGGAGCCGGAAAAACCCGTGAACCAGACGCATGTCGGCTTCTGGCCCTTGAGCGCCGCCCGCGCCGCCTTGTCGACCGAGGACGGCTCGTAATGCACGTTCGCGGCCCGCCGCAGCGGATGCAGGATCATTCCCGCCGCCACGGTCGCATGCGTGAACCGATCGACGAGGATGAAGGCCCCGGTCGCCCGGTTCTCCGCATAGGGGTCGAAGGCCACGGGCCGCGCCGTCGCGAGATTGGCCTCGCCGATCTCGTTGAGCCTCAACTCCTTGGTTGCGAGATGCTCCTGCGTATCGACGTCGAGCCGATATTTGAGCGCGGTGACCGAGGCCGAGGTCCAGACGTCTCCGATGCGCATCAGATAGGAGCGGCCCGGCAGCAGCGGCTCCTCCGCCATCTGCACGAGATGCGCGGCGAACTGGTCCGCCGAAACCGGACGCTCGCGCGCCGCCGCGATCAGGTCGCCGCGCGCCGCGTCGATTTCGGAGGCGAGCGTCACCGTCACCGCATCGCCCGCCTGCGCCGCATCGCGGTCCCCGTCGGGGCCGAGGATCCGGTCGATCCGCGTCGTGCGGCCCGAAGGCAGCACCGCCACCTCCTCGCCGACCGCGATCCGGCCCGAAGCGATCGTTCCGGCATAGCCGCGGAAATCGGCATGCGGTCGGCTCACCCATTGCACCGAGAGGCGGAACGGCGCGTCGCCCGCGTCATGCGAGACGTCGACCGTTTCGAGATGCTCCAACAGCGTCGGCCCGTCATACCAGCCCATCCGCATCGACGGCACGGCGACATTGTCGCCGTAGCGCGCCGATATCGGGATCGCCGTCACGCCCGCAAGACCGATGCGGCGGGCGAAGGCGTCGAAATCCTCGACGATCCTGCGGAACACGCCCTCGTCATGGCCCATGAGGTCGATCTTGTTCACCGCGAGCACCACGCGGCGGATGCCCATGAGCCGGCAGATCGCGGCATGCCGGCGCGTCTGGGTCAGCAGGCCCTTGCGCGCGTCCACGAGGAGGATCGCGAGATCGGCCTCCGACGCCGCGGTCGCCATGTTGCGCGTATACTGTTCATGCCCCGGCGCGTCGGCGACGATGAAGGCGCGGCGCGACGTCGCGAAATAGAGATGCGCGACGTCGATCGTGATCCCCTGTTCCCTCTCCGCCTCGAGCCCGTCGACGAGCAGCGCGAGATCGAGTTCTTCGCCCGTCGTGCCGTGCCGGCGGTTCTCGCTTTCCAAGGCCGCCATGCGGTCCGTCGCGACCTGCCGGGTGTC
>CAYNUN010000133.1:0-6034 GCA_964400345.1 uncultured Methylobacteriaceae bacterium | reverse complement strand
CCCCGTGCGGCCGACCTGGATGTCGATGCCGAGCAGTTCCGTCGTCGCCTTCTCGGCCGGGAATTTATGCGCCGTCGCCCATCGCGGCGAACGGGAGATGAAGCCCAGCCGCCGCTGGAGGTCGAGATCGTCGACCTTGTAGACGACGCCGTCGATGTCGTAGGGCAGCCCCGCCCTCCGCTCCTCGACCGCGCGATGATGCGCGAGAAGCGCCTCGACGCTCTCGCAGCGCAAGGTCAGCGGATTGGTAGGGAATCCCCAGCGCGCGAAGGCCGCGACCATGCCGGACTGCGTGCCGGCCGGCCGTTCGCCTACGATCTCGCCCCAGGCATAGGCGAAGAAGCGCAGCGGACGGCTCGCCGTGATCTTCGCATCGAGCTGCCGCAGCGAGCCCGCGGCCGCATTGCGCGGATTGGCGAAGACGGGCTTGCCCGCCGCCTCCTGCCGCGCGTTCAACGCCGCGAAGTCGTCCTTGCTCATATAGATCTCGCCGCGGACCTCGATCACCTCGGGCACGTCGGGACCGGACAGACTCTGCGGGATCTCCGCGATGGTGCGGACATTGGCCGTGACGTCCTCGCCCTCCTCACCGTCCCCGCGCGTTGCGGCGACGACGAGACGGCCGCGCTCGTAGCGCAGCGAGCAGGACAGGCCGTCGATCTTCGGCTCCGCCGTCACGGCGACCGGCGCATCCTCCGGCAGGCCGAGAAAACGCCGCACCCGATCCACGAATTCGGTCGCCTCCTCGTCGGTGAAGACGTTGGCGAGCGACAGCATCGGCACGCGATGCCGGACCTTGGCGAATTTCTCCGATGGCTTCGCGCCGACCTTCTCCGTCACGCCCGCCGGGCGCTTCAAACCCGGGAAGGCCGCCTCGATCGCTTCGAGCCGGCGGCGCAGCGCGTCGTAGTCGGCGTCGGAAATGATCGGCGCGTCCTCGCCGTGATAGCGGACATCGTGTTCCGCCACTTCGCGCGCCAATGCGTCATGCTCAAGCCGCGCCTCGATCGGCGTCAGCTCCGCGACGGGGACGGCCCGCGGGCCGATGATCGACGACACTCTCGCGCTCTCCGTTCAATCGCCGCCCGAAAACGGCATCGATCACGCCGTGCCCGCGAGCAGCCGTTCGGCCGCGGCGCGCGCCTCGTCGGTGACGCTCGCGCCCGCGAGCATCCGCGCGATCTCCTCGCGCCGCCGCTCGTCCTCGAGCGCCGTCACGCGTGTCGCCACGCGTTCCGGATCGGCCGCCTCCTTGGCGATCAGATAGTGCCGTGAGGCCTTCGCGGCGACCTGCGGGGCATGCGTCACACTCAGCACCTGCACACGGTCGGCGAGCCGCGCCAGCCGCGCGCCGATGGCGTCGGCCACCGCACCGCCGACGCCGGTGTCGATCTCGTCGAAGACGAGCGTCGGGGCCGATCCGCGATCGGCGAGCCGCACCTTGAGCGCCAGCATGAAGCGCGAAAGTTCGCCGCCCGAAGCGACCTTCATCAGCGGGCCGGGACGCGTGCCCGGATTGGTCTGCACCCAGAACTCCACACGCTCGAACCCGTCCGGCCCCCGCACGCTCTCATCGGTCTCGACCTGGACGATGAAGCGCGCCCGTTCGAGCTTCAGCGGCGGCAATTCCGTCCGCACCTGTTCTTCGAGATCGGCTGCGGCGTTTCTGCGTTTGTCCGACAGCGCCCTCGCGGCGCTCAGATACAGTGCCTCTTGCTCCGTCACGGAGCGTTCGAGGCGTCCGAGTTCCGTCTCGCCGGCGTCGATGGCCGCCAGATCATCCGCGAACCGCGCCGCGACCGCCGGGAGATCGTCCGGCATGACGTCGTATTTACGTGCCGCTCCGCGGATCGCGAAGAGCCGCTCCTCGATCCGCTCCAATTCATGCGGATCGAATTCCGCGGCCCGCTGCGCCTCCTCGAGCGCCGAGCGCGCGTTCTCGATCGCATCGATGGCCGCTTCCAAGGCCGCGAGCGAGGGGTTGATCAGCTCGGGCGCCTGCTGCGCACGTCGTTCGAGACGCCGCATCGCCGCGGCGAAGGCCGGCACCGGCGAGGCCGTTCCGCCGACGATCTCATGCGCTTCGTTGATTTCGACGACGACCTTCTCGGCGCTCATCATGGCTTGCCGGCGCGTCGCGAGGGCCTCCTCCTCGCCGATCTCGACCGCGAGCTTCTCCAGCTCTGCGGTCGCGTGGCGCAGGAAATCCGCCTCCTTGGCGGCCTTCTCGATCCGCGCACGATGCTCGGCCAAGGCGTCCCGCGCCGCCTTGAACCCGCTCCACCGCCGGGCGGTCTCGCGCGCTTCGCCCTCCGCCCCCGCGAAGGCGTCGAGAATCGCCCGATGCGCGGCGGGGTCGGACATGGCGCGGTCGTCATGCTGGCCGTGGATTTCGACCAGCGTCTCGCCGATCCGGCGCAGCACCTGCACGCCCACCGCCTGATCGTTGACGAGCGCTCTTGTGCGGCCGTCCGCGAACTGAACGCGCCGGAGGATCACGTCGCCCTCGTCGGGGATGTCGTGCTCGGCGAGAAGACCCCGGACCGGGTGGACCGGAGCGACGGAAAAGACCGCCGTCACCTGTCCTTGCGTCTCGCCGTGGCGGACCAGAGAGCCGTCGCCCCGCCCGCCCAAGGCCAGCGCGAAGGCATCGAGCAGGATCGACTTTCCCGCGCCCGTCTCGCCCGTGAGAACGCTCAGCCCCGGCGCGAAATCCAATACCAGCCGATCGATGAGGACGATGTCCCGAATCGAGAGCTGGACCAGCATCTTCCCGTCGCCCCGCCTTTGCGGTCCCGCGCGATCAGCGGAGGCCGAAGCTCTTCATCGACTTGCTGATCCATGAACCGCCGCTTTCGCGCGGTTCGAGGCCGCGGCTCTGAAGCAGCCTGTAGCTGTCGCGATACCAGGAACCATCCGGGAAATTGTGTCCCAGAACAGCCGCGGCCGTCTGCGCCTCATTGACGATGCCGAGCGCCATATAGGCCTCGGTCAGTCGCGCGAGGGCTTCCTCGATCTGATTCGTGGTCTGGTACTGCGAGACGACGTTCCGGAACCGGTTGATCGCGGCGGTGTAGTTCCGCCGCTGGAGATAAAAGCGGCCGACTTCCATCTCGCGGCCCGCCAACTGGTCGCGGATGACCTGCAGCTTGGCCTTCGCGTCGGCGGCATATTCCGATTTCGGCCAGCGCTCGACGACTTCCCGCATCGCGAGCAGGGCCTTTTCGGCCCGCTCCTGATCGCGGGTGATGTCGGGAATCTGATTGTAATAGGAGTTGGCGACCATATAGGCCGCGTAGGCCGCATCATCGCTCGCCGGATAAAGGCCGAGATAACGCTTACCGCTCGAGATCGTCTCGTCGTAATTGCGCGCCGTGTAGTTCGCGTAGGTCTGCATGATCAACGCACGCTTCGACCAATTCGAGAACGGGTACTGCCGGTCGAGTTCGGCGAACTTCGCGGCCGCACCGTCGAAGTCCCGGTTCTCGACCATAGCGAGACCCTGATTGTACAGCAGCTCCGCCGCCACCGTCGGCACGATTTCGGGCTTGTAGCGCTCTTCCTTGGCGAAAGGGTTCAACGACGACACCGATCCGCAGGCGGCCAACGGAAGGGCGAGCACGAGTGCCAAAAGAGGCGCAGTCAGGCGGGAACCACGCACGAAACGGCCGGTTTGGAAAGGCATCGACATCCTCACGAAGAATCCGCTCGCGGCGATGCCGCGGTCCTCGGACGTTGAATAGCGCAATGCGGGCGGAAGAGCTACCCGGCCGCGCTCCGGAAGCCGCGATCAGGCCTCGGCTGCGCAGGCCACGGCCATCGCCGAAGCCGGAGCGGAAGCCGAAGGCGCCGTCCGCACCGAATCGACGATCTCGTAGTTCGAATCGTCCGAGAACAGCGCTTCGAGAATCGAGACGTTCATCCGGTGCCCGCCGCAATAGGAGCGGTAATGGGCCAGCAGAGGTCCGCCCGCGAGCGACAGATCGCCGACGGCGTCGAGCGTCTTGTGCCGGACGAACTCGTCCGGATAGCGCAGACCCTCGGGATTCAGGATCCGGTCCTCGCCGAGCGCCACCGTGTTGTCGAGCGAAG
This sequence comes from uncultured Methylobacteriaceae bacterium, assembly GCA_964400345.1. Taxonomy (GTDB): domain Bacteria; phylum Pseudomonadota; class Alphaproteobacteria; order Rhizobiales; family Beijerinckiaceae; genus JAIXZO01. Next base: position 1,942 of record CAYNUN010000133.1, on the reverse strand, counting down.
CGCCGAGGGCGAAGCCGTTCTTCCAGAGATGTTCGACATCCTTCATGAAGCCGAAGGTCCGCGCCCGCGCCAGCTCACGACGGAAGCCGCGCGCATCGAGTTCGAACACCTTTTTCTGGCGGCCGATCAGCGGCGTCGGGAAATCGATCTCCACCTCCAACCGGAAGCCCCTGTCATAGGGAAGAAGTTCGGCCCAGCCGCGGCCCTGCTCGATCCGCACGGGCTTCAGCACGCGGACATATCTCCGCGGCGCATTGAACCGCACGATCCCGGCCTTTTCGATTGCATCGAAGAAGGGCGCGGACGAGCCGTCCATGATCGGAACTTCGGGACCGTCGATTTCGACGAGGGCATTGTCGACGCCGAGCGCGTAAAGCGCCGCCATCAGATGCTCGATCGTCGAAACGGATCCCGCCTCGTCGCCGAGAACCGTGCACAGTTCGGTGGCGCCGACCGCCGACCATTCCGCGCGCAGCCGGCGGCTGCGTCCGCCGTCGAGGCCGGTGCGGAGGAACGCGATTCCGGTGTCGGGATTCGCGGGGTGCAGCGAGATCGATACGGGCTTGCCCCCATGAACGCCGAGGCCGGCCATGTCCACGCGGGAGCGGATCGTCGTCTGCTGCGAATTCAACATCATTCCCCGCTTTCGAACTCCGGTCTTTTCGTCGTCGATACGCCTGACGACGGACCCCTGACCGGACCTTTAGTCGAGTGGATAGGCCGTCGCGCCGGCGCGGTAAAATCAAGCTTCCTTACGGTTTGTAACAAGCTTGACGTTCCCGACGAGGTCGCCTGCAAGGATCTGTTTTCACAAAGAAAATACGCCCGGCGAAGGCCGGGCGTAAGTTGAAGAGAGGCATTTTTCGTGGACGTCAGTTGGACTGACGCCGCAGGAAGGCCGGGATCTCCAATTGGTCGTCCTCGTACATCCGCTGTTGCGGTGCGGGACGAGCCGGCTGGACCGGACGCTTCGCGAACTCCTGATGGACCGCGCCGGGCTGCGGCGGCAATTCCGGACGGACCTCGGGAGCGGGTGAGAACGTAGGGGCGGCGACGGTCCGCGGCTGCGGCACGGCGACATCCTCACGCTCGGAACGACGGCCGAAACCGGCCTGAGCCAGACGCTCCATCAGGGACGTCCGCTTCTTTTCGACGGGCTGCTGCATGAAGCCGGAGCGGGACGCCTCGATGGACGCCTGGGCGACCGGCGGCAGATCCTCGATGCGGGGCATGCGGGGCGACCGCACGGGCTCCTCGGCACGCGGCGGCACGAAGGCCGTCGGATGCGGCGCATGCACGGCGACGGGTTCCGGAGCCGGCTCGACCGCCGGGGCGGCCGGGATCGGCCGCATCGCCGCCGGGCGGATCGTCACGTCGTGATGCGTCTGGGCGACGGGAGCCGGAGCCTGCATCGGAGCGGCGGCCGCGTGGACCGTGGCTGCGTGGACCGGGGCCGCAGGTGCGGTCACGATCTCAGCGCGCGGTTCCGGGCGGGCGAAAGGGCGCGTCACCTGATTCACCTCCGTGCGCAGGCGTTCGGCGACTTCGGCGATTCGCTGTTCGGGAGCTCCGTAGCCCGCTTCGCGGGCCGCCGCGGCCATTTGGGCGTGATCGATGCCCGTCGCCACGACCGAGACGCGCACGATGCCCTCGAGCGAGTCGTCGCGGGTCGCGCCGAAGATCACGTTGGCCTCGGCGTCCACTTCCTCGCGGATGCGGGTCGCGGCTTCGTCGACTTCATAGAGCGTGAGATCGGAACCGCCCGTGATCGAGATCAGCAGGCCGCGCGCGCCCCTCATATTGACGTCGTCGAGCAGCGGATTGGCGATCGCGGCTTCCGCCGCGCGGAGCGCACGCTTCTCGCCCGAAGCTTCGCCCGTGCCCATCATCGCCTTGCCCATTTCGCGCATCACGGCGCGGACGTCGGCGAAGTCGAGATTGA
>CAYNUN010000132.1:0-6084 GCA_964400345.1 uncultured Methylobacteriaceae bacterium | reverse complement strand
GGGTGACGGTCAGGCTCGAACTTCTTCGCCCAGAGCGCGACGGTTCCACGGCGCGAGCATCAGCACGCGGGCCATGCCGCAGAACCCCGTCGCGCCCGCGAAGACGAGCCCTGCGCCGACGAAGCCGGAAAGGCCGTAAAAGCCGGGGTGAACGAGAGCGCCGAGAAGGACGCCGAGCAGAACCAGCGACCCCGCCCCGATCTGCACCTGACGCATGATCTCGATGGGTTGGCGCTTGTCCTTGACGATCGGCCGGCCCGTGTCGCGCCAGGCTTCGATCCCGCCTTCCAGCAGATAGGCCTCCCGCGCGCCCGCGACCTGCGCGAGCCGGCCCGCATTGGCGGCCGTGCGGTTGCCCGAGCGGCAATGGAAGATGATCACGCCGGCACCGGGCAGCGGCCCGTCGTCGATGCGCGAAAGCGGCGCGTTGACCGCGCCGGGAACGTGTTCTCGCCGATACTCGTCGGCTTCGCGGATGTCGACGATGGTCGCGCCCCGGTTCAGCAACGCGTCGAGCGCGTCGGTATGGATGGTCTTCAGCGTCATGGCTTCACCCTTTCGGCCGGTGTGCAATAGAGGCGATAGAGAGTGCCCATCAGTTCCGCCACATTGTGATCGGCGATCCGATACCAGAGCGTCCGGCTCTCGCGTCGGAACGTCACGAGCCCTTCGTCCCGCATCTTCGCGAGATGCTGCGAAAGGGCGGATTGGCCGATGCCGATCCGCTCCACGAGCGTCCCGACATTCGCCTCGCCCGACTCCATCAGTACGCAGAGCACCTGCAATCGCCGCGCGTTGGCGAGAGCGCGCAGGGTATCGGCGACGTCGATGGCCTTCGCTTCGAAGGCGGCGGGATCGAGGGGGGAAACGGCGAGCATTCTTCTCTCTTAATTCAGTAGTTGCTAAATTAGACAGTTCTTATGTATATGTCAATCCCGGATGCAATCACGCTTTGCAGGAGAACGCCGATGCAGGACGCCGAGATGCAGCAGCCCATCATTCACGCCTTTTTCGACGAGCCCACCAACACCGTCAGCTATCTGGTCGCGGACCCCGTGACGCGCGAGGCCGCGGTCATCGATCCGGTGCTCGACTACGAGCCGCAAGGCGCCAGCGTTGACGCGCGCTCGGTCGAGGCCGTCCTCTCCAAGGCACGGGAGGAGGGCTACCGCATCGTATGGACGCTCGAGACCCATGCTCATGCCGACCATCTGTCCGGCTCGCCCCTGATCAAGGCGCGAACGGGTGCCCGGATCGGCATCGGCGAGCATATCCGCGACGTGCAGCGCATCTTCAGGCCGGTCTTCAACGCCACGGACCTCAAGACGGACGGCAGCGATTTCGACCGCCTGTTCAAGGACGGTGAAAGCTTCGCCTTGGGATCGCTGACGGTGCGCGTGATGCATGCGCCCGGGCATACGCCCGCCGACATCGTCTATCTCGTCGCGGATGCGGCCTTCGTGGGCGACACGCTGTTCATGCCGGATTACGGCACCGCCCGCGCCGATTTCCCCGGCGGAGATGCGCGGACGCTCTATCGCTCCATCCGCAAGGTGCTCTCTTTGCCTCCGCAAACGAGGCTCTTCATGTGCCACGACTACAAGGCGCCGGGGCGCGACTCCTATGCGTGGGAGACCACGGTGGCGGCGCAGCGCGCAACCAACGTCCATGTGCGCGACGGCATCGGCGAGGATGATTTCGTCGCCATGCGGGAAAAACGGGACGCGGGGCTCGCCGCGCCGCGGCTCCTTCTGCCCTCGATCCAAGTCAATATCCGCGCGGGCCGCTTTCCCGCGGCGGAGGACAACGGCGTCCACTATCTGAAGATACCGGTCAAGATCGCCCCGGCGGCGAAGGATGCGACGTCGGCCTGAACGGGCCGACGCCGCTTTGTCGCGCGCTTACCGCGGCAGCTTGTCGTCGATGCCCTTCACGTAGAAGTTCATCCCGAGCACCTGCGAGTCGGCGAGCTTCGTGCCGCCCTCGCACTTCACTTCCTTGCCGTCCTGATCGAAGATCGGGCACTTGAACGGGTCGAGCTTGCCCGTCCGGATCGCCTCTTCGGTGTCCATCGCGAGCTTCTTCACGTCGTCCGGCATGTTGGCGTAGGGCGCCATGCGGAGCATGCCCGAGGCGAGGCCGCCCCACACGTCCTGGCTCTGCCACTTGCCGTCCAGCACCGCGCGGACGCGCTCGACGTAATAGGGACCCCAGACGTTCTGGTTGGCCGTCAGCTGCGCCTTGGGAGCGAAGCGGGTCATGTCGGAGGCCTGACCGAAGGCGAACTTGCCGGCGGCTTCGGCCTGCTGCAGCGGGGCCGGGCTGTCGGTGTGCTGGGTCATCACGTCCACGCCCTGCGCGAGCAGCGCCTTGGCCGCGTCGCCTTCCTTGCCCGGATCGAACCAGGCGTTGGCGTAGACGACCTTGATCTTGACGTTCGGGTTGACGCTCTGCGCGCCGAGCATGAAGGAGTTGATGCCCGCGACGACTTCCGGGATCGGGAAGGCGCCGACATAGCCGATGACGTTCGACTTCGTCATCTTGCCCGCGATCACGCCCTGAATGAAGCGGCCTTCATGGAAGCGGATCGAATAGGTGGCGACGTTGGCGGCGCGCTTGTAGCCCGTGGCGTGCTCGAACTTCACGTCGGGGAAGCGCGCGGCGACCTTCAGCGTCGGCTCCATATAGCCGAACGAGGTCGTGAAGATCAGCTTGTGGCCCGTGCGGGCGAGCTGCTCGATCGCGCGGTCGGAGTCCGCCGTGGTGACGCTCGCGACGAAGGTCGTTTCGACCCGGCCCGGGAAGGCGGTCTCGATCGCGCGGCGGCCCACGTCGTGCTGATGGGTCCAGCCGTGGTCGCCGACCGGGCCGACATAGATGAAGCCGACCTTCAGCTTGTCCTGTGCGACCGCGGGAGCCGAAAGGCCGACCGCGACGGCCAGCGCTCCGGCGAGTTTGAAGATAGTTCGCATCCTGCTCTCCAATTCGGGACGAATTCAGATCCGAAGCGCCGGTGCCCCGCCCGGCCTCGGGGAAGGTTATAGGGCTACCGGTCCGGGACGAAAGGCATGCCGAGCGAACCGGGAACGACGGACGAACGGCCGCGCCCGAGCGACATCAGAACGAGCGCGACGATCGTGGCGATATAGGGCAGCGCCGACATCGCCTGCGAGGGAAGCCCGATCGAGGCCGCCTGCGCATGAAGCTGCAGCACCGTCGCCCCGCCGAAGACCAGCGCGCCCGCGAGCGCACGCCACGGCATCCACGACGCGAAGACGACGAGCGCCAGCGCGATCCAGCCGCGGCCCGCCGTCATGCCCGGCGACCAGAACGGCGTGTAGACGAGCGACAGATAGGCCCCCGCCAATCCCGAGCAGGCCCCGCCGAACAGCACGGCGAGCAGGCGCGTCCGCAGCACCTTGAGCCCGAGCGCATGTGCGGAGACGTGGTTCTCGCCGATCGAGCGCAGCACGAGCCCGCGATGCGTCCGCTTGAGGAACCAGGCGGTGCCGATCGTCAACAGCAGCGCGAGATAGACGAAGGGGTCGTGGCCGAAGAGAAGTTTGCCGACGACGGGAAGATCCGTCAGGCCCGGAACGTCGATGCGGTCGACCGCGTCGAGCCGCGTGCCGACGAAGGCCGCACCGATCAGGCCCGAAAGTCCCAGCCCCAGGATCGTCAGCGCCAGGCCCGACGCGACCTGATTGGCCGCGAGCCCGAGCGTCAGAAAGGCGAATACGGCGGACAGCGCCATGCCCGCGAAAATCGCGGCGACGACGCCGACGACCGTCGAACCCGAGAGGCTGGCCGCGGCGAAGCCGCAGGACGCGCCCACGGCCATCATGCCCTCGATGCCGAGATTGAGGACGCCCGCCCGCTCGACGACGAGTTCGCCCAGCGCCGCGATGAGCAGCGGCGTCGCGGCGGCGACGATGGTGAGGAGGATCGCTTCGGTCAGGTCCATCCCCGCCCCCTCAAGCCCGCGCCGTGCGGACGATCCGCACGCGATTGGTGACGAGCGCGTCCGCCGCGAGCACGCAGATGAGCAGGACGCCTTGGAAGACCGTCGTGAGATCGAGCGGCAGTTTGAGCATGATCTGCGCGTTCTCCCCGCCGATCACCGTGAGCGAGATCGCGAAGGCCCCGAGCAGGATGCCGATGGGATGAAGCCGCCCCAGAAAGGCGACGATGATCGCCGTGAAGCCGTAGCCCGGCGAGATCGTCGGCTTCAACTGCCCGATCTGGCCCGTGACTTCGATGATGCCCGCGAGACCCGCGAGCCCGCCCGAGATCGCGAAGGCCGCGATCACCAGTCGGTTCGCGCCGAAGCCTGCGAAGCGCGCGGCCTTGGGCGCCTCGCCCGAAACGCGGATGCCGAAGCCGAACAGCGTGCGCGAAAAGATGAACCACGCCGCGAGCACGACGACGACGGCGATGATCACGCCGACGTGAAGTCTCCCCCCGTCGACGAGGGACGGGAGCTGCGCGCTCGGCTCGAACATCACCGATTGCGGGAAATTGAAGCCCTTCGGATCGCGCCAAGGACCGCGCACCAGCCAATCGAGCCCGAGCTGCGCGACATAGACGAGCATGAGGCTCGTGAGGATTTCGCTCACCCCGAGCGTGACGCGCAGCAGGGCCGGGATCATCGCGAAGACCGCGCCGCCGATCACGCCCATGATCAACGCCGCCACGATCACCCACGGACCGGCGCCCGTGCCGTGCAGCATCAGCGGCAGGATCGATCCGATGATCGCCCCGACCACGAACTGCCCTTCGGCTCCGATGTTCCACAGATTGGCGCGGAAGCAGAAGGCGAGGCCGATCGCGATCAGCACCAGCGGGATCATCTTCATCGCCACTTCCTGGAGGCCCCAGGAGTCGCTGAGCGGCTGAATGAAATAGACGTCGAGCGCGGCTGCGGGCGAACGGCCCATCAGCGCCACCATCAGCCCGCCGATCAGGATCGCGGCGAGGACCGCGCCGATCGGCGCGAGCATGCGCGCGACCGCGGGCACGTCGCGGCGGGGGACGAGTTCAAGCCGCATCGGTCGCATGCCCTCCGGCCATGAGGATCCCGATCTCCTCGCGCGTCGCGGTGCGCGCCGATCCGGCGGCGGAGAGCCGGCCGTCATGCAGCACCGCGATCCGGTCCGAAATCGCGAAGAGTTCGTCGAGGTCCTGACTGATCACCACCACCGCCGAGCCTCGCGCGGCGAGATCGATCAGCGCCTGACGGATGGTCGCCGCCGCGCCCGCGTCCACGCCCCATGTGGGCTGGTTGACCACGAGCACGCCCGGTTCGCGCAGGATCTCGCGACCGACCACGAATTTCTGGAGATTGCCGCCCGACAGAGTGCCTGCGGGCGGATCCTCGCCGCCCTTGCGGACGTCGAAGGCGCGGATCACCTCGCGCGCGATCCGTTTGGCTTCGCGCATCTTCACGAGCCCGCGATGCGCGACCCCGCCCGTCGCATGGCGCGAGAGCACGACGTTCTCGGACAGCGTGAAACGCGGAACGGCGGCATGGCCGAGACGCTCCTCCGGCAGGAAGGCGGCGTTGCGCAGGCGTCGCGCGTCGATCCCTTCACGACCGACGGGGACGCCGTCGATGAGCACGTCCTCCGCCTGCGGCGCCAAGCTTTCGCCCGAGAGCGCGGCGAACAGCTCGCTCTGCCCGTTGCCCGCGACGCCGGCGATGCCGAGAATTTCCCCGCCTTGGACCTGAAGCATCGCGCCGACCAGCGCGGTTCCGTGAAGATCGGGCGAGGGGAGGTGGAGATTATTGATCTCCAGCCGGACCTTGCCCACCGCATGCGCCGCGGCGGGCCGCACGTCGTGCACGTCCGCCCCGACCATGAGGCTCGCGAGCCTCGCCACCGTCTCGACGCGCGGATCGCAGGCGGCGACCACCTTGCCGCCGCGCATGATCGTGGCGCGCGCGCACAGGCGCTTCACCTCGTCGAGGCGATGGGTGATGTAGAGGAGCCCGCAACCGTCCGAGGCGAGCCGTTCCAGCGTCACGAAGAGGCCGTCTGCCTCCTGCGGCGTCAAGACCGAGGTCGGCTCGTCGAGGATCAGCAG
>CAYNUN010000131.1:0-6110 GCA_964400345.1 uncultured Methylobacteriaceae bacterium | reverse complement strand
GCACGGGCCGCGCCGCCCTGTCCGGCCCGGCCGCACCCGCGGGGCCGGCGACGAAGACGACGGCCGCGTCGCCGCCCGTCGTCTCTCCGGAGGTCACCGCCGACATGCGCGCGGGCTTCGATCCCGCGGATGCGGACATGCTCTTCCGCGTCGCGCTCCGTCATCTCGACGGAACGGGCGTTCCGCGCGACGGCGCGATCGCCGAACGCTGGCTCCGTCAGGCGGCGGAGAAGGGTTCGGCCAAGGCGGCCTACCGGCTCGGAGCGATCTTCGAAAAGGGCCTGCTCGGCACGCGCGACGCCGATCAGGCGAAGGAGTGGTACCGCCGGGCGGCCGACGCGGGCAATGTCGCGGCCATGCACAATTACGCCGTGATGCTGGCGGGCGGTGAACGGCCGGATTTGGCGCAGGCGGCCGTCCGGTTCCGCAACGCCGCGGAATACGGACTTCGGGACAGCCAATACAATGCCGCCGTGCTCGCCGCGCGGGGCCTCGGCGGACCCGTCGATTTCGCGACCGCCTTCGTCTACTTCTCGCTGGCGGCCGCGAACGGCGATGCGACGGCCGCGGGCCGGCGCGACGAGGCCGCGCGCCGCCTCGATCCGGCGGCCCTCGCCGCCGCGAAGGCGCAGCTTCAGGCCTTCAAGATCAAGACGCCCGATCCGGCGGCGAACGAGCCCGCGGGCGGCGTCTAGCCCGCGCGCTTCGCCTCGATCCGGTCCCAGATCGCCGCGGCGAGATCCGGCCCGCCGAGCCGCTTGATCGCGCGCACGCCCGTGGGCGACGTCACGTTGATCTCGGTCAGGCTCCCGTCGATCACGTCGATGCCGACGAAGAGCAGCCCCCGCTCGCGCAGCGCCGGGCCGATCCGGTCGCAGATCTCGCGCTCGCGCGCGGTCAGCATCGTGGTCTCCGCCGCCCCGCCGCGCACCATGTTCGAGCGGATGTCGTTCTCCGCCGGCACGCGGTTGACCGCGCCCATCGGCTCGCCGTCGACGAGGATGATGCGCTTGTCGCCCTTCACCACCGCGGGCAGGAAGCGCTGCACCACCCAAGGCTCGCGGAACATCGTCGAGAACAGGTCGAACAGGGAACCGAAATTCGGATCCTTTTCGCCCGTCTTGAACACCGCCGCGCCGCCGTTGCCGTAGAGCGGCTTCATCACGATCTCGCCGTGCTCGGCCCGGAAGGCCTCGATGGCCTCCCGGTCGCGGGTGATGAGCGTCGGCGGCATCAGGTCCGGAAATTCGGTGACGAAGATCTTCTCGGGCGCGTTGCGCACATGCGCCGGATCATTGACCACCAGCGTGCGCGGATGGACGCGCTCCAGCAGATGCGTGCTCGTCACATAGGCCATGTCGAAGGGCGGATCCTGCCGCAGCAGCACCACGTCGATCGCCTCGAAGGAGCGCGTCCGCGGCTCGCCGAGCACGAAATGCTCGCCCTGCACGTCCTTCACCGCCAAGGAGCGCATCGGCGCGGACACGACGCCGTCGCGCATCGAAAGCGCCTCGGGCGTGTAATAGAGGATCTCGTGTCCCCTCGCCTGCGCTTCGAGCAGGAGGGCGAAGGTGGAATCGCCCGCGATCTTGATGCGTTCGATGGGGTCCATCTGGACCGCGACGGTCAGTCTCAGCACGAAGGCCTCTCCCGCGATGTCGTCGACCAAGCCTTAGCCGCTCAAAGGCCGAGCGTGAAGGCGTCCGGCACATGGGAGGGCGGCCTCCAGGGCACGACGAGCACCGCATCCGCCCGCAGCGTGAAGGTCGCGGCCCACGGATTGCGCGTGAGCCAATGCTTCACCGCCCGCGAGAAGCGCGCCCGCTTCACCGCGTCGATGGCCAGAAGCGCCGTCTCGCGATCCCTGCGCGCCTTCACTTCGACGAAGGCGATCACGTCCCGGCGCATCGCGACGATGTCGATCTCCCCGCCGAAGCCCGCATGGCGGCGCGCGAGGATCCGCCAGCCCTTCAGCATCAGGAAGGCCGCGGCCAGTCCCTCCGCGAAGGCCCCGCGGCCGAGCCGCGCCCTCCGTTCGGCGGCCCGCGGCGTCTTCACGGCTCGTCGTCCCGCGCCGTGGCGAGCGCCACCGCCCGCGCATAGACCCGCCGCTTCGGCAATCCGGTCTCCTGCACCGCCACGGAGACCGCGTCCTTCACCGAAAGGCTCTGCAGATGCCGGCGCAGACGCGCGTCGAGATCGTCGTCGTCCGCGGCCGGAAGCTCCTCCGCGGGCGGGCCGATCAGCACCACGATCTCGCCCTTGGGCGTCGGCGCGTCGGCGAATTCGCGGGCCAGTTCGGGCAGCGCGCCGCGTTTGACCGTCTCGAAGAATTTGGTGAGTTCGCGCGCCACCGCGGCGGGCCGCGGGCCGAGCACCGCGGCGGCGTCCGCGAGCATCTCCGCGACCCGGCGCGGCGATTCGAAGAACACCAGCGTCCCGGGGATCGGCGCGAGCGTCGCCAGTCTTTCGCGCCTCGCCGTCGTCTTCGGCGGCAGGAAGCCTTCGAAGAAGAACCGGTCGGTCGGCAGGCCCGCGACGACGAGCGCCGCCAGCACGGCCGACGGGCCCGGAACCGTCGTCACCGGGAACCCGGCCTCGAGAACCGCCTCGACGAGCTTGAAGCCGGGGTCGGAGACGAGCGGCGTGCCCGCATCCGAGACGATGGCGAGCGCGCCGCCCGCGGCCAGCCTTTCGAGGATCTTCGGCCGCATCTCGGCGGCATTGTGCTCGTGATAGGCGATGAGCGGCGTGGTGATGCCGTAATGCGCCAAGAGCACCCGCGTCACCCGCGTATCCTCCGCCAGCACCGCATCCGCCGCGGCGAGCACGGAGAGCCCGCGCAGCGAAATGTCCTTCAGATTGCCGATGGGCGTCGCGACGACGTGGAGGCCCGGCGCGATCGGTTCCGCCTCCGCTTCGAGGCCGAGAAGCGTGAAGGCCGATCGAGGCGGCGCGTCGGAGGGGAAGGGTCGACGAAAGCTCATTCGTCATCTTCGCATGCCGCAGGCGCGCTTTGAAGCTTGGACGCGGGTTGCGCACCGGGGCGCGAATTGCGATGGAAGAAAAATGGCCGAGAGGAGTATCAGTCGGTGCCGCAGTCTTCGTCAGCCGTCATCCGCGCGGGCTTGATCGCCGCCGCGGCACTTCTTCTGTCCGCCTGCGCGGGCGATATGAGCCGACTGCGCGACGCGTCGCGCGGCGGCGAGGCGCCCGCCGCAGGCGCGGGTCCGGGGGGCGCGGGCGGGCTCGGCGTCGCGCTGCTGCTGCCCCTGAGCGCCCCCGGCAATGCCGGCGCGGTCGCGCAGTCCATGCGCAACGCGGCCGAATTGGCCGTCGAGGAGTTCAAGGGCGGCAAGATCCGCCTCGTCTTGAAGGACGATGCGGGCACGCCCGACGGCGCCCGCACCGCCGCATCGGCGGCCCTCGCCGAAGGGGCCGACATCGTGCTCGGGCCGCTCCTCGCCCCCTCCGTCCAATCCGCGGCGCAGGTGGTCCGCGCCTCGGGCCGTCCGATGATCGCCTTCTCGACCGACGCGTCCGTCGCGGGCCGGGGCGTCAATCTGCTCAGCTTCATGCCCGAGAACGACATCGACCGGGTGGTCGAATTCGCGGCGCAGCGCGGCAAGCGCTCCTTCGCCGCGCTCGTGCCCGAAGGCGCCTACGGCAACGTCGCCGCCGCGGCCTTCCAGGCGGCGGTGACGCGGCGGGGCCTGAGCCTCGCCACCATCGAGCGCTACGCCCCGGGCGGCGAGTCCGAGGCCGAGCGCGCGCTCACCGGGCTGCGCGTCGCCTTCGATTCGCTCTTCCTGCCCGAGAGCGGCGATCAGGCCGCGGCGATCGGCCAGGCGCTGGCCGATGCGGGCATCGACGGCCGCCGCGTCCAATTCCTCGGCTCCGGCGTCTGGGACGATCCGCGCGTGCATCGCATCCCCCAATTCCAGGGCGGGTGGTACGCCGCCCCCGACAAGGCGGGCTTCAACGCCTTCGCGCAGCGCTACCGGGCGCGTTTCGGCACGGAACCGGTCCGCATCGCGAGCCTCGCCTATGACGCCGTCTTCCTCGCGGGCGTCCTGCACGACCGCTACGGCGCGGAGGCCTTCAGTGAGGCGACGCTGCGCAATCCGGACGGCATCATCGGCGTCGACGGCCTGTTCGCCTTCCGCGCCGACGGCACCGGCCGCCGCGCCCTCGCGGTACTGCAGGTCGGCAACGGCGCGGCGCAGGTGGTCGCGCCCGCCCCGCGCAGCTTCGCTCCCGCGGGGCAGTGACGGCCGCAACCTGCGGTCGGTTGTCGGGCCTGCACGCCGCGTGCAACCTGCCGGCGAAATCGTCGAAGGGTCCGCATGTCGCGCCTGCATCACCTCATCGCGGGTCTCGCCGCGCGCTCGGAGGGGCTCGACGCCGCTTTCGCGGTGTTCGAGTCATGGGGTTTCGATCGCGCCGTCTTCGCCGATTTCTCGATCGAGAACGGCCCGGGCGCCCTGCGCGGCGCCTCGTCCGGCTATCCGCGCGCTTGGGCGGAGCTCTACACGGCCGAAAATCTCGGCCGCATCGATCCCGTTCTGCGCTGCGCCCGCCATTCGGTCACGCCGCTGAACTGGTCGTCACTGTCCGCCCAAGGCTCAGCCCGCCGCTTTCTCGCGCGGGCGCAGGCCAACGGCGTCGGGCGGCACGGCCTCACCATCCCGGTCCATGCGCCGCGCGGCGGCTTCGCCGTCCTCTCGCTCAGCGCGGACTGCAACGAGGCCGCCTGGACGCGGCTGACGCGCCGACGCACGGCGGATGCGATGCTGGTCGCCGGCCATCTCCTCGCCTTCTCCGCATGGCGGGGGGAGGAGCCCGTCGCCACCCTGTCCGAGCGCGAGGCGGAATGTCTGCGGTGGTGCGCGGTCGGCAAGACGGTGGCCGACACGTCGGCGATCCTCGGCGTGACCGAGCGGACGGTCCGTTTCCACCTTGAAAACGCTCGCAGAAAGCTCGATGCCGTCAACAGCCGCCACGCCGCCGCCAAGGCGCTGCAATCCGGAATGATTGCATTCGGCTGACCGCACACCCCTGTATTTTCGGCCGGCTGTTCGCAGGCTTCGACAAGGCCTAATCTTTTGCAGGCGTCGGGTTACGGAAAACCGCCGCTTCGCAAAGACGCCCTACGTCGCGGCCTCCGCCCCCAGACGGATGCGCCGCACGGGAAGCCCGGCTCTCCGGTTCAGGAGAGTCGGGCCCACCCCCCTCAGGTCGCCAAAGCCCTCACCAGCGCATCGATCACCGGCACGCCGAGCGGCGCGGCGCGGATGCGCCCTCCCGCGATGCGTTCGATCAGGCCGTCCTCGATCAGCGGCGTCAGCTTCGCCTCGGCCAAGGGCCGCCCGGCGAGCGCTTCGAAGCGGGCGGTCGAGACGCCCTCCCTCAGCCGCAACCCCATCAGAAGCATTTCGTCGGCCTGCGCGGCGCGATCGAGGATCTCGCGCTCCGCCACCGCATCCTCGCCCGCCTCGATGCGGTCGCGCCAGGTCTCGGGATGCTTCTCGAACATCGCCGCCTCGCGCAGGTCCCCGTCGGCGAGGCGCGCATGCGCGCCCGGCCCGACGCCCGCATATTCGCCGTAGCGCCAATAGACGAGATTGTGCCGGCTCTCCGCCCCGGGCCTCGCATGGTTGGAGATCTCATAGGCGGGCAGGCCCGCCGCCGTGCAGATCTCCTGCGTCGTCTCGTAGAGCACGCGCGCAAGGTCCGGATCGGGGATCGAGAGCTTCCCCGCCGCATGCAGCCGCTCGAACATCGTGCCCGGCTCGATGGTGAGCTGATAGAGCGAGAGATGCTCCGCCGCGCGGGCGATGGCCTCGCGCAGTTCGGCCGCCCAAGCCGCGGGCGTCTGGCCCGGACGGGCATAGATCAGGTCGAAGGAGGTGCGCTCGAAGATCCGGGACGCCGTCTCCACCGCGGCCAAGGCCTCCTCGACCGAATGCAGCCGCCCCAGCGCGCGCAGATCGGCGTCGTTCAGGGCCTGAATGCCCATCGACAGCCGGTTGATCCCCGCCGCCCGATAGCCCGCGAGCCGCCCCGCCTCGACGCTGGTGGGGTTGGCCTCGAGCGAGACCTCCACGTCG
>CAYNUN010000130.1:0-6171 GCA_964400345.1 uncultured Methylobacteriaceae bacterium | reverse complement strand
GGTCTCCACGCCCGCGCGGAATTCGGCTTCGCGGCCGGGCAGCGCGGCCAGACCGCGTTCGCCCGCCGCCCAGTCGCCGGGCGGCATGTTGAAGAGCGCCTGCGTCAGGCGATTGTCGACGAGGCGCTTGGCGACCTCGTCGGCGGGATGATCATAGGGAAAGAGGAATTCGACCGACTCGAAACCCGAATCCGCCGCGGCGGCGAAGCGGTCGAGGAAGGACCATTCGTTGAACATCATGGTCAGATTGGCGGCGAAGCGCGGCATGGTCGGTCCTCCCTTTTCCTTGTTCCCTTCGGCCTATGGCCGCCGGTCGATCGGCCGAAACCGCCGCGGGGCGCGGCGGTTCGGCTGTTCGGCGATCAGGAGGCGCCGGGGTCGGCCTTGAGACCGACGGCGGCGATGCCGGCGAGGGCGGCCGTCTCGTCATTGTCGGACACGTCGCCGGAAATGCCGACCGAACCGATCACCGCGCCCGCCGCATCGCGGATCAGAACGCCGCCGGGGACGGGGACGAAATGCGGCGTGAGGCTCTGCAGCGCATTGATGAAATGCGGGCGGTCGGCCGCCATCTTGCCGAGCGTGCGCGAACCCATGCCGACCGCCAGCGCGGCGAGAGCCTTGCCCTGCGCCATTTCCGCGCGCTTCAGGCTGGTGCCCTCCTCCGCGGCGAAGGCCTTGAGCGCGCCGCGCGCGTCGTAGACGGCGACGGCGAGGGGCAGATAGCTCTTCTCCTTGCGGCAGGCGAGCGCGCCGTCGATGATGCGGCGGGCGACGTCGAGGGTCAGGTCGGTCATGGCGGTGCGGATCTCCTTGTGAAAGCACGCTCAATCTCGACGGAAGGCGATCGAAGTCAATGCATTCCGACCTGCCGTCGTGGAAAAGGACCTTGAACGCCGCAACGAAATCGCATCCCTCCGCGCTCGTGCCGCGCGTCGGGGACAACGATCTCCACGGCATGCTCGGAGGAACGTCATGAAGGACGCCGGCATCGACATCGCCATCGAGGGCATGACCTGCGCGGCCTGCGTGTCCCGCGTCGAGCGGGCGCTCGCCGAAGTGCCGGGCGTCGTGGCGGCCGAAGTCAATCTCGCCACGAAGAGCGCCCGCATCCGCACCGACGGCACGCCGCGGGCCGAAGCGCTGACGGCGGCGGTGGAGGAGATCGGCTACGGCGCGAGCGTGATCGCGGCGACCGACGCCGGGGCGCAGGAGCGGCGCGCGGAAGCCCGCGAACGGAAGGCGCGGATCGCCGCGATCCTGGGCCTCGCGGGGGCGGCGCCGTTCCTGATCGCCATGGCGGCGGTGCCCTTCGGGGCGGATCTCTCGCCCTCGCCGCTCGTGCAGGCGGGGTTCGCCGGCATTCTGCAATTCGTCCTCGGCGCGCGTTTCTACGTCGGCGCGTGGAAGTCGCTGCGCAGCCGATCCGCGGGGATGGACCTGCTTGTCGCGCTCGGCACGACGGCGGCCTATGGGCTCAGCCTTCATCTGTGGCGCGAGGGAACGATCCACGGCCATGCGCCGCATCTTTATTTCGAGACGTCGTCGGTCGTCATCGCCTTCGTCCTGCTCGGCAAATGGTTGGAAGAGCGGGCGACGTCGGAGACCGCGTCCGCGATCCGGGCCTTGGGCAAGCTGCGCGTGGCGACGGCGCGGCTTCTGACGGAGGCGGGCGAGGTCGAGCGGCCGATCGAGACGGTGCGCGTCGGCGACAGGGCGGTGGTGCGCGCGGGCGAGCGGATCCCGGTCGACGGGCGGATCGTGGAGGGGGCGGCGAGCGTCGACGAGTCCATGGTCACCGGCGAGAGCCTTCCGGTCGCCAAGACCCCGGGCGACGCGGTGATCGGCGGCACGGTGAATCTCGACGGAAGGCTCGTGGCCGAGGTCACCGCCGTCGGTGCGGAGACCATGCTCGCCAAGGTGATCCGTCTCGTGGAGTCGGCGCAGGCCTCGAAGGCGCCGCTGCAGAAACTGGTCGACAAGGTCAGCGCCGTCTTCGTCCCCGTCGTCATGGGGATCGCGATCGGCACGCTGCTGTTCTGGGGCGTGCGGACGGGCGACGTCGAAATCGCGCTGATCAATGCGGTTTCGGTTCTCGTCATCGCCTGTCCCTGCGCGCTCGGCCTCGCCACGCCGACGGCGATCCTCGCCGGCACGGGAGTCGCGGCGCGGGCGGGCATTCTGGTGCGCGACGCGGAGGCGCTCGAACGCGCCGCCGCGGTGGGCGTGGTGGTCTTCGACAAGACGGGCACGCTGACCACGGGCGAGCCGGTGGTGACGGCGGTCGAGGCGGCCCCCGGCGAACGGCCGGAAACGGTGGTGAGGCTGGCGGCGGCGCTCGAATCGGGAAGCGTGCATCCCCTCGCCCGTGCGATGCGGGCCGAGGCGGAAGCGGGGCAGGTGGGCGAACCGCCGCGCGTGGAGGACTTCGCGAGCATCGTCGGCGGTCTCGAAGGGACGATCGACGGTCGGCGGCTGTTCTTCGGCAATGCCGCGGCGCTCGCCGCCGCGGGGATCGACTCCGCGGCCCTTGCGGACCGTGCCGCCGCGCTTTCCGCCAAGGGACACGGCATGTCCTGGCTCGCCGATCTCGATGCGCGGCGGCTGATGGGTCTCGTCGCCTTCTCCGACGCGCCGCGACCGGAGGCGGAAGCGGCGGTGCGCATGCTCGCGGCGGAGGGGATCGGCGTGGTCATGCTCACGGGCGACGGCCGGGGTGCGGCGGAGCGCATCGCCGCCAAGCTGGGCATCAAGGAGGTCGTCGCCGAGGTGAAGCCCGCGGACAAGGCGCTGGCGATCGAACATCTCAAGGCCCGCGGCCTTCGCGTCGCGATGGTCGGCGACGGGGTGAACGATGCGCCCGCGCTGGCTGCGGCGGATGTCGGCATCGCGATGGGCGGGGGTACGGACGTGGCGATCGAGACCGCGGGCATCACGCTGATGCGCAACGATCCGCGCCTCGCGCCCGCGGCGATCGACCTCTCGCGGCGCACGGTGACGACGATCCGGCGCGGATTGTTCTGGGCCTTCTTCTACAATGTCGTGGGCATACCGCTCGCGGCGGCGGGCATTCTCTCCCCGGTCTTCGCGGGGGCGGCGATGGCGCTGTCGAGCGTCAGCGTGGTGTTGAACGCGCTCGTCCTGCGGAGATGGAAACCGAAACTGCCCGCGATCCGGTCTTGAGCCCGGCCACGGGCTCGCCTAGCCTCCCCGCATGACCACGAAAGACCGCAACATGACGACCATGGGCGGCCGGGCCATGGCCCGGCTGGACGTACTCGCCGCCATCTCGGACGAGCCGGGCCGCCTGACGCGCTTCTACCTGTCGCCCGCGCATCGCCGCGCCGTCGAAGCGGTGGGCGCGATGATGAAACAGGCGGGCTGCGATCACGTCTTTATGGACGACATGGGCACCGTGATCGGCCGCTACGAGGGCGAGACGCCCGGCCTGCCCGCCCTGATCATCGGCTCGCATATCGATACGGTGCGCGACGCGGGCGCCTATGACGGCACGCTCGGAGTCATTGCGGGGATCGGCATCGTCGAAAGTCTGCGCACGGTCGATCTCCGCCTGCCCTTCGCCGTCGAAGTGATGGCCTTCGGCGACGAGGAGAACGTCCGCTTCCCGACCAGCCTTTCCTCCTCCCGCGCCGTGGCGGGGACGCCCGCACCCGGCACGCTCGACGCCCATGACGAGGACGGGATCAGCGTGCGCGAGGCGCTCGTCGCCTTCGGCTGCGATCCGGAAAGGGCTGCGGCGGCGGCCCGCCGGCGCGAGGACGTGCTCGCTTATGTCGAGGTGCATATCGAGCAGGGCCCCGTGCTCGAGGCGAAGAACCTGCCCGTCGGCGTGGTGACGGCGATCAACGGCGCGTCGCGCCGCCGCGTGACGGTGGAGGGCGAAGCGGGCCATGCGGGGACGGTGCCGATGTCGATGCGTCGTGACGCGTTGGCCTGCGCCGCGGAGATCGTCGGCGCGGTGGAGAGGCTCGGCGCGGTCGACGCGCATACGGTGGCGACCGTCGGCCGGCTCGTGGTGCATCCCAATGCCGTCAACGTCGTGCCGGGGCGGGTCGGCTTCACGCTCGACATGCGCGGACCGGCCGACGACGTGCGGGTGAAGATGGTCGAAGTGATCGAGACCGCCGCCCGCGCCATCGCGGGCCGCCGCGGCCTCGACGTCACGATCGAGCCCTTCTACGACGCCGCGGCCTGTCCCTGCGACGAGCGCCTCGTGACGGGCCTCGAACGCGCGATCCATCGGCTCGGCATCACGCCCTATGCGCTGCCGTCCGGCGCGGGACACGACGCCATGGCCATGGCCGCGCTGTGCCCGGTGGGCATGCTCTTCGTGCGCTGCAAGGGCGGCATCAGCCACAATCCGGCCGAAAGCGTCACGGAAGAGGACGTCGACGTCGCGCTCCGCGTGCTGCTCGAATTCGTCCGCGATTTCGGCCGCGGCTGAGACGGGCCGCGCGGCGCGATGTCCGATACCGTTCCGACCTCGGCCGACGTCGTCGTGATCGGCGGTGCGGCGATCGGATCGTCGGTCGCCCATCATCTCGCGTCCGATCCCGGCTTCCGAGGACGCGTGGTCGTGATCGAGAAGGATCCGAGCTATGCGCGCTCGGCCTCGGCGTTGTCGGCCGCCTCG
Organism: uncultured Methylobacteriaceae bacterium; assembly: GCA_964400345.1. Lineage (GTDB taxonomy): Bacteria > Pseudomonadota > Alphaproteobacteria > Rhizobiales > Beijerinckiaceae > JAIXZO01. The sequence goes on along the minus strand of CAYNUN010000130.1, from coordinate 1,517 downwards.
ATCCGCCAGCAATATTCGAGCGCGGTGAACATCCGCATCTCGCTGTACGGGATCGCCTTTCTGCGGCGCGTGGGCGAATTGCTGGCCGTGGGCGACGAACGGCCCGTGATCGATCTGCACGAGGGCGGTTATCTCTATCTCGCGACGCCCGAGGGCGCGGGCGTGCTCGCGGACAATCATGCGCTCCAGACCGCGGAGGGCGCGGACATCCTGTTGATGGACCCGGACGGGCTCAAAGCGCGCTTTCCTTGGCTCGAAACGTCCGGTCTCGCCTGCGGCGCGTGGGGGCGGACGGGGGAGGGCTGGTTCGACGGTTGGGCGCTGATGCAGGCCTTCCGTAAGAAGGCGCGTGCGCTGGGCGCGACCTATGTCGCGGGGGAGGCGGTCGCGATCGAGCGTGCGGGGAGCCGCGTCACGGCGGTGCGCCTCGCCGACGGTTCGCGCATCGCCTGCGGGACGGTGGTGAACGCCGCGGGCTTTTTCGGACGGAAGGTGGCGGCCATGGCCGGCGTCGACATCCCGGTCGTGCCGAAGAAGCGCTTCGTCTTCTCCTTCCATTGCCGCGGGGACGTGGCGGATGCGCCGCTGCTGATCGACCCGTCGGGGGCGTGGTGCCGGCCGGAAGGGCGGCCCGGCCCGGAGGGGCGGCTGTTCATCGGCAGCGCCTCGCCGGCGGCGGACATGGCCGATCCGGAAATGGATCCGGAGGATTTCGAGGTCGATCACGGTTTCTTCGACGCGGTCGTGTGGCCCGCGCTCGCCGCGCGCGTGCCCGCCTTCGAGGCGATCCGGCCGGGCCGCGCCTGGGCGGGGCCCTACGACATGTGCGAACTCGACCACAACGCCATTCTCGGCCCTGCGGGCGAGGTGGAGAATCTGATCCTCGCCAACGGCTTTTCCGGCCACGGGCTGCAGCAGGCCCCCGCGGTGGGACGCGGCCTCGCGGAGCTGATCGTCGACGGGCGTTATCGCACCCTCGACCTCTCGGATCTGGGTTTCGACCGCATCGCCGCGGGCCGGCCGCTCCTCGAACGCAATGTGATCTGAGCTTTCGGCGCACGGCATCTGCATCGAAAAAATGCAGGCGCGTGGCGTTAAAAGCGCCGCCGTGCCGGCGCTTTTTTGTGCGACGCAGCATCGAATGCCGTGAATCTCGGGGGAATCCTCGGGAAAGCCGTCGTGGCACACCCCTTGCCCTAGAGGCTTCGGGTGACCAACGGACGGAGACCCCTGACCCATGACCCTCCTCAAGACTCTTTCCGCCGCGGCTCTTGCCGGCGGCATCGCGCTGACCTCCTTCGCCGCTCAGGCGCAGAACACGATCAAGGTCGGCATCCTGCATTCCCTCTCGGGCACGATGGCCATCAGCGAGACCACGCTGAAGGACGTCATGCTCATGCTCATCGAAGAGCAGAACAAGAAGGGCGGACTGCTCGGCAAGAAGCTCGAGCCCGTGGTCGTCGACCCGGCGTCGAACTGGCCGCTCTTCGCGGAAAAGGCCCGCGAACTGCTGACGA
>CAYNUN010000129.1:0-6180 GCA_964400345.1 uncultured Methylobacteriaceae bacterium | reverse complement strand
GCTCTCCCGCTGAGCTACGCGCCCGCACCGTGTCCCGGCTTGTATGCGCGGGGGGCGGAACCGTCAAGCGGCGTCACGCTGTGGACAGCGGCGCTCTCGATCTCGAAAACATGCCGCACGGCGTTGCCTGTGACAGAATCGCAACGCTCATGCTCGGAACATGCACCGGGGACCGAGCGAGGCGTCGAAACCGTTGAACCCGAGAGGGTTGCGGACGTAATCGATAGGAGTGCTCCGCGCGGGAGTTCATCGCTTTCGATCGAGGTCGCTGTTCCGATGCGTCGTTCCCTTCTCGCCTTCGCCGCCGCGATGTCGCTCGCTTCGACGCTTCCGGCCTTGGCCGTGGCGACCGATCCCCTCACCGGGCGTCCCTACGATCTCGAGCCGAACGTGGAGTCCTACGCTCCGCCCGTGAAGCGGCAGATCGTGAAGTTCAACGGGGATTATGAGCCCGGCACGATCGTGGTCTCGACGGCAGAGCGCCGCCTGTTCCTCGTGCTCGACGGCGGCAAGGCCGTGCGCTACGGCGTGGGCGTGGGGCGGCCCGGCTTCGAATGGGGCGGCACGCTCAACGTCACGATGAAGCGCGAATGGCCGGATTGGCGCCCGCCGGAAGAGATGCTGAAGCGCCGGCCGGAGCTCCCGCGTTTCATGAAGGGCGGGCCGGACAATCCGCTCGGCGCGCGGGCGCTCTATCTCGGCTCGACGCTCTACCGGATCCACGGCTCGAACGAGCCGGAGACCATCGGTCAGGCCGTCTCCTCCGGCTGCATCCGGATGATGAACGAGGACGTCATCGACCTTTACGAGCGCGTCAGCGTGGGTGCGACGGTCGTCGTGCTGCGCTGAAGCCGCAGCGCGGCGTCAGCGGGGCTTGCGGTCGCGCGTCAGGCCCTTGGCGGCCAATTCGTCGCAATAGGCGGCCCATTTCTCCTCGCGGCGTGCGCCCAGCTCGTGGAGATAGTCCCAAGTGTAGATGCCGCTGTCGTGCATGTCGTCGAAGCGCAGGCGCAGCGCGTAACGGCCGACGGGCTCGACCGCGAGGATCTCCACCTCCCGCTTCCCCGGCACGGTCTTGCGCTCGGAGGGATTATGCCCCTGCACCTCGGCGCTCGGGCTCGTGACGCGGAGATATTCGGCCGAAAGCTCGAATTGCGAGCCGTCCTCGAAAGCGACCGTCAGGGTTCGGCGGTCCTTGGAGAGGCGGATTTCGGTCGGCCAATTGCGGATCGTTTCCATGGATGTCCGTTCATCGCGGGCGGGACGCGGGGCCGCATTGACCGCGGCCGCGCGGGACACGATGTATAGCGAAAATGAAGGATCGGAAATGACCGCCTCCACGGAAACGCTCGCCCGCACCGCCCCGCTCGTCGACCCCTTCGGTCGCGCGATCTCCTATCTGCGCGTCTCCGTGACCGACCGCTGCGATTTCCGCTGCGTCTACTGCATGTCCGAGGACATGCATTTCCTGCCGAAACAGGACCTGCTGACGCTGGAAGAGCTCGACCGCCTCTGCGGCGCCTTCATCGCGCGCGGCGTGCAGAAGCTCCGGATCACGGGCGGCGAGCCCTTGGTGCGGCGCGACATCATGAAGCTGTTCCGCTCGCTGTCGCGCCATCTCGTCGCCGGCTCGCTCGAAGAACTGACGCTCACGACCAACGGCTCGCAGCTGAGCCGCTTCGCGGCAGAACTCGCCGATTGCGGCGTCAAGCGCGTGAACGTCTCCATGGACACGCTCGACCCCGACAAGTTCCGGAAGGTCACGCGTTGGGGCGATCTCGACAAGGTGCTCGAGGGCATCGACGCCGCACAGGCGGCGGGTCTCGCCGTCAAGATCAACGCCGTCGCGCTGAAGGGCGTGAACGACGACGAGGTCGAGTCCATGATCGAATGGGCGCACGGCCGCGGCATGGACATGACCTTCATCGAAGTCATGCCGATGGGCGACATCGAGCCCTCGCGCTACGATCAGTATTGGCCGCTGTCGCAGCTCCGCGCCCGCCTCCTCGACCGCTACACGCTCGAAGACATCGACTACATGACGGGCGGCCCCGCCCGCTATGTCCGCGTCCGCGAAACGGGCGGGCGGATCGGCTTCATCACGCCGCTCACGCACAACTTCTGCGAAAGCTGCAACCGCGTGCGCGTGACCTGCACGGGCACGCTCTATATGTGCCTCGGCCAAGACGACGCCGCCGACCTGCGCGCTCCGCTGCGCGCCGGCAAGGACGACGCCCTGCTGCTCCAGGCCGTCGAAGCCGCGATCGCGCGAAAGCCCAAGGGGCACGATTTCGTGATCGACCGGACGACCTCCCGCCCCTCCGTGGGCCGGCATATGAGCGTCACCGGCGGCTGATCATGCGGCCCGCGCATGGGCGCGCGGCGCGCAAGCCCATGGGCCTCCGCGCCCGGGACGGGTATAGATCGCGTCGACGCCAAGAGCGCGAGCAGGATCGGAACACCCCGCATGGCCGCCCCCGAACGCCGCCCGCCGACGGCGGACGAGAACCGGACCGGGATCTACGCCACGCTGGGCGCGATGGCGGTCTTCATCGTCAACGACGCCTTCGTCAAATCGGCGGGTTCGCATTTTCCGGTCGGCCAACTCATGGTCGTGCGCGGCCTGTTCGCGACCGTGATCATGTTCTTCATCGTGAAGTGGTCGGGCGAACTGCATCGCCTGCGCGACGCCTTTCGTCCGCGCGTCCTCATGCGCGGCGTTCTGGAAGCGCTGGTGGCGCTGACCTTCATCTCCGCCGTCACGCGCATGGCGATCGCCGATACGACCGCGATCCTGCAGGCGTCGCCCGTCTTCATCACGGTCATCGGCGCGATCCTCGGCTATGAGCGCGTCGGGCCGCGGCGCTGGTTCGCCGTGCTCGCGGGCTTCGCGGGCGTCCTGCTGATCGTGCGGCCGGGCGCCGCCTCGTTCACGCCCGTGGCGCTCGTCGCGCTCGCAAGCGCGCTGCTCGTCGCCTTCCGGGACATCGCGACCCGCGCCATTCCGGCGGATGTGCCGACGAGCGTCGTCTCCTTCACGACGGCCTGGTCCGTGATCGTCGCGGGCGCCCTTCTGGGCACGACGGAGGAATGGGTGGCGCTCGAGACGGTGCCGACCCTGAAACTCGTCGCGGCGGCCGCCTTCGTCGCCGTCGGCAACGTGATGATCGTGGCGGCCTACCGGCGCGCGGATTTCTCCGTCGTCGCGCCGTTCCGCTACAGCATCGTCGTCTTCTCCCTGCTCGTCGGATATTTCGTCTTCGGCGAGCGCCCGGACGCCCTCGCATTGCTCGGCACCGCAATGATTGCAGCGAGCGGTCTCTACACCGTGCACCGCGAACGAATTCGCGCGCGGGCGGGCTCTTCGAGCCCTTGAAAAACCCCTGAAAAGCCCACTTTCGTAAGAGACGACTTCCGCTTCGCTCTGGTGAGGCGCGGGGCCGGATGCTATAGCCGCGCTCGGAAAAGGCCGATCGAGGGGATCGGCCGCTTCCATGCCTGAGAACGACCCGAAACAAGCCGCCGTCGATCAATGAACGGATGGGAAAAGAGGGGATCATGGACAAGCTGCTATGGGGAATCGCGATCGTCGTCGCGCTGATCTCCCTCGTGTTCTTTCTGCTCAATTTCTGCCGTCCGCTGTTGCCGTTCACCAAAGCGGTCGACTTCGTGACGGAAAAGATCGGCGTTTTCGCCGAGTTGCTCGTCCTGCTCGCCATTCTGGTCAGCGCGGGCAACGCGATGTTCCGCTACACTTTCAGCTCCAGTTCGAACGCGTGGCTCGAACTGCAGTGGTACATGTTCGGCGGCATGGTTCTGCTCGGCGCGGCGCATACGCTCCGCGTGAACGAGCATGTGCGCGTGGACCTGATCTACGGCGCGGTCTCGGACCGGACGCGGCACTGGATCGACCTGCTCGGCGGCGTCTTCTTCCTGCTGCCGATGTGCGTGCTGATGATCACCTTCACATGGCCGTGGTTCGTCGAGTCATGGACGGTCAATGAGCAGTCGAACAATGCGGGCGGGCTGGTCCGCTGGCCGGTCAAGCTCCTGCTGCCCATAGGCTTCGGACTTCTGCTGATCCAAGGCTTCTCGGAGATGATCAAACGCGCCGCCGCCCTTCGCGGCTTCCACGTTCACGCCTACGCTTACGAGAAGCCGCTGCAATGATCGATCTCATCAAATCGAACATGGGCCCCATGATGTTCGGGGGCCTCATCGTCTTCCTGCTGATCGGCTATCCGGCGGCGTTCTCCTTGGCCGCGGTCGGGCTGTTCTTCGGCTTCCTCGCGATCGAGCTGGGCGTGATTCAGCCCGCCTTTCTCGGGAACATCTCGTTCCAGCTGTTCTCGATCATCTCCAACGATCTGCTGCTGGCGATCCCCTTCTTCACCTTCATGGGCGCCGTTCTCGAGCGGTGCGGCCTCGCCGAGGACCTGCTCGACTCGATCGGCCAGCTGTTCGGCTCCGTGCGCGGCGGCTTGTCCTATGCCGTGATCTTCGTCGGCGCGATCCTCGGGGCCATCACCGGCACCGTGGCGGCCTCGGTGATCGCGATGGGGGTGATCTCCCTGCCGATCATGATGCGGTACGGCTACAACATGCAGCATGCGACGGGCGTCATCGCGGCGTCCGGGACGATCACGCAGCTGATCCCGCCGTCCCTCGTGCTCGTCGTCCTCGCCGACGTGATGGGCCGTTCGGTCGGCGACATGTATGCGGGCGCGATCGGCCCCTCCATCGTGCAGATCGTCCTGTTCTGCATCTGGGTCGCCATCGTCAGCATCGTGATGCCCCATCACGTGCCGCCGCTGCCGCCGGAAGCGCGGACGCTGCGCGGCTGGGCCCTCGCCAGGAAGTGCATGAAGGGCATCATCCCTTCGGCCGCGCTGATCTTCCTCGTTCTCGGCACGATCTTCATGGGGCTCGCCACGCCGACGGAAGCCGGCGCGATGGGCGCGGTCGGTTCGCTCGCGCTCGCCGCGATGTACCGGACCCTGACCTTCAAGCTCATGTGGCAGGGCATGTCCTCGACGATGCGCCTCACCGCGATGGTGACGTTCATTCTCATCGGGGCGCGCGTGTTCAGCCTCGTGTTCCAGGGCGTCGGCGGCGGCCGTTGGGTCGAGCATATGCTGACCGGGCTCCCCGGCGGGCAGGTCGGCTTCCTGACCTTCTCGATGATCTTCATCTTCTTCGTGGCGTTCTTCCTCGACTTCTTCGAGATCGCCTTCATCATCATTCCGCTGCTCGCGCCGGCGGCGGAGAAGCTGGGCATCGATCTGATCTGGTTCGGGCTGCTGATCTGCGCGAACATTCAGACGAGCTTCATGCATCCGCCCTTCGGCTTCGCGCTGTTCTATCTCCGAGGAATAGCGCCGCCCGAGGTGAAGAGCCGAGACATCTATCTCGGTTCGATCCCGTGGATCGGCCTGCAATTGACACTCGTCGCCTTGATGATCATCTGGCCGGAAATGGTGACCTATTGGCTGGAGCCTCCGCAAAAGCTGGACCCGGCCGCCGTGGAGCAGCAATTCCGGAACCTTCCCGGCATCGATCTGCCGCCCGCGATCGACTTCAACGCACCGCCGCGCTTCTGACGGCGGTCTTCCGGAACGAAAAACGGCGGGGAGCGATCCCCGCCGTTTTTTTCGAGCCGCGGGCGGTGGGGCGCAGCCAGTAGGAATAGGCGGTAGGCGGAAGGCAGTGGGCAGTGGGCACTTGGGAAGCACCCCGGCCGCCATTCGCACCTCCCCGTCATGCCCGCGCATGCGGGCATCCACGTCTTGCTCCGCCGCGAAAAGGCGCGCCACAAGCGGCAGTCGACGCAAAGCCCGATATCGCCCACCACCCCCTCCCCGTCATGCCCGCGCATGCGGGCATCCACGTCTTGCTCCGCCGCGAAAAGGCGCGCCACAAGCGGCAGTCGACGCAAAGCCCGATATCGCCCACCGTGACCGGCGCATTGCGGCGCAAGGTGCCGCGCCGAACGAAAAAGGGCCCCATACGGGGCCCTGATCCAGCTCGGAAACTGCAGCCTCGGAGGCTCGAGACCGGACGTCTCGTCACCTCCCGCCGCTCGTTCGGCTCAGCGCCGTGCGCCTGCCGGCGTCGCTCCGAAGCGGTAGGTGAGGCCCACACGCACGGTGTGCGAGCTCAGCTTGTGGGTGTCCTCATAGC
>CAYNUN010000128.1:0-6209 GCA_964400345.1 uncultured Methylobacteriaceae bacterium | reverse complement strand
CGCGACGGCGGGAACCGCGCCCCAGCCTCTGCCCAACATGACGTCGAGTTTGAGCTTCCCCGCCCTGTTCGGCGGCGCGGCGGGAGAGACGCCGCAGGACGAACCTTATCCCGCGCCGGCCGCCGCGCTCGGCGGGACGCAGGTCCCGCGATCCGGCGCCGTGCCGCGCGGGGGCGATGTTTCGCGGACCGCGCCGATCCCGCCCGCGCCGGTGGGCTTCCCGGCGCCCTCCCCCGCCCCGGCGGAGACCCTGCGCCCGGCCGACCGCCCCGGCCCCCCGCCCCCGAGCGGCCGCGCGGGGCCCGACGCCGGACCGCGTCCGCCCGGGCTCGTCGGCGGAGGCGGCGCGCCGCCGCGACAGGCTCCGGCTTCGCAGGAGCCCGGGATCTTCGAACGGATGTTCGGCCGGTGATCAGGCCGCGGCGTCCGGCTTCGCCGCGGCGAAGACCGCGAAGGCCGCGAGGCCCAGCGCCGCGATCACCAGAGGCAGCGCCACGGGCGTGACGTCGAGCGCATGGCCGAGGCCGATGCCGACGACCGCCGCCGCGCTCATCTGACAGAGCCCGATGAAGGAGGACGCCGCGCCCGCGCGATCCGGAAAGGGCCCCATCGCACCCGCCATGGATTGCGGCAGGGTGAAGCCGATGCCGCAGGTGTAGAGCGCCATGGGCAGCATGAGTTCGAGGGGATGACGCGGCCCGACGAGCGCGCCCGCGAGCATCGCCGTGCCGCCGAGCGCCAGACAGGCGACGCCGAGCCGCACCGTGCCCCTGATCCCCCGGCGTCCGACGACGCGCTGGGCGATGACGGTGCCCGCGACATAGCCGAGCACGACGAAGGAGAAGGCGAAGCCGAACAGGATTTCCGACAGGCCGTAGACCCGCTGCAGGACGAAGGACGAGCCGGAAATGAAGGCGAAGAGGCCGGAATAGGCGAGCGCGCAGGTGACGAGATAAAGCCGGTAGGTCCGGTTTTCGAGCAGCACGGCGTAGCCGCGCAGGATCGCGGCGGCCGAGAAAGGCTCGGTCGAGCGGCGCTTCAAGGTCTCGGGCAGGCCGATCACGACCGCGGCGGCCAGGCCGACGCCGAGGGCCGCGGTGAGGAAGAAGGTGGAACGCCAGCCGAAGGTCGCCTCCAGCAGCGCGCCGAAGATCGGCGCGGCGGCGGGGACGACGCCCATCACCGTGCCCATGCGGGACAATTCCCGGCCGGCGCGGGGACCCTCGTAGAGATCGCGTACGACGGCGCGGGCGAGCACGATGGGCCCGGACGCGCCGAGCGCCTGGAGGAAGCGCGCGACCGTCAGCATCTCGATCGAGGTCGCGAACGCGCAGGCGAGGCTCGCGAGAATGAAGAGGCCCATGCCGGCGAGCAGCACGGGCTTGCGGCCGCGCCGATCCGCCAGCGGCCCGTAGAAGACCTGCCCCGCGGCGAAGCCGACGAGAAAGGCGGACAGGGTCAGTTGCGCGCCCGCAGTGTCCGTCCCGAAGCCCTGCGCGATCGCGGGCAGCGACGGCAGATACATGTCGGTCGACAAGGGCCCGAGCGCCGTCAGCAGCGCGAGCAGCACCGTCAGCGCGAGGGTGTCGGGGCGAAGAGGCATGAAGGCTCCGGCGTCGCCCTCGTGCTTAAGCTCGGAGGCGCGCCGTGTCATCGCGGAAAAACCCGAAGGGCGGCGGCTCAGCGGTAGCGGTGCAGGCCCGGGCCGTTGCGGTCGAGCCAGGCTTCGGCCTCGTCGGTCGCGGGGCAGATCTCCTTCAGGAGACGCCAGAAGCGGTTCGAATGGTTCATCTCGCGCCGATGCGTCGCCTCATGCGCGGCGAGATAGTCGAGCACGAAGGGCGGGGCCATGATCAGCCGCCACGAGAAATTCAGCCGGCCCGCGGCGGTGCAGGAGCCCCAGCGGCTCTTGGTGTCCCGCAGCGTGATGCCGGAGACGACGACGCCGAGCGCCGCGGCGTGGCGGGCGACGGCGGCCGCGAGATCCTTGCCGGCCTCGCGCTTCAAGAAATCGCCGACGCGGCGGCGGGCATGTTCGGGCAGGCCGGAGACGGCGATGACGGGGGCGCCGTCGGCGCCCGTGTCGATCCGGACCGCGCCGCGCATGCCGGGACGATGCTCGATGCGGTGCGGCACGCCGCGGAACGGGACGGTGGCGCCCGGCTCCATGGCGACCATCTCGGGCAGACGCGCGAGGCGGGCCGCGATCCAGCCCGTATGGCGGGCGGCGAAGTCGGACGCGGTGCGGAGATCGGCCCGGGCGGGCAAGGTCATCACGATCTCGCCGGAGCCGGAACAGACCCGCAGCGTGTAGCGCCGCGCATTGGGGGAACGCTTGAGCGCGACCGTGAAGCCGCCCTCCCCGTAAGGCACGACGATATGGCCCGGTTCAGGAGGCCGGGCACCCCGGAGGCGTGCAAGAATCATCACGCCTCGGACGATGCCGAAGCCGCGCGCCGCCGTCATCAGACAACTGCGCGCGGACGGCCCGAATGGGCCGTATTTCAGTCTTTCGGGGCTTTGCGCGCCGCCGCACGACGGCCCGCCGACGCCAGCGGCACCACCGAGGAGGAGCCTTTGCGGCCCGATGCGTTGCGCATGCCGCGCAGACGGCCCTGCATCGTCGCATTGGCGATGAAGTCGCAGATGCGCGGCGCGATGTCGGCACGGAAGCGCGAACCGTTGAACACGCCGTAATGGCCGACGCGCGGCTGCAGCCAGTGGACGCGCATGTCGTCGGGAATGTTCACGCACAGATCATGCGCCGCCTGAGTCTGGCCGACGCCGGAAATGTCGTCCCTCTCGCCCTCGACGGTCATCAGCGCGGTGCGGCGGACGGCCTTGAGGTCGACGGGCATGTCGCGATGCATCATCTCGCCCTTGGGCATCAGATGCCTCACGAAGACCGTCTCGACGGTCTGGAGATAGAACTCGGCCGTGAGGTCCATCACCGCCATGTACTCGTCGTAGAATTCGCGGTGCTTCTCGGCGGAATCGCCGTCGCCGTCGACGAGGTGGTTGAACATTTCGCCATGCGCGGAGATATGGCGGTCGATGTTCATCGCCATGAAGCCCGAAAGCTGCAGGAAGCCGGGATAGACGCTGCGCATGAAGCCGGGATTGGGCAGCGGCACCTTCACGATGCAGTGACGGCGGAACCATTCGAGGCCGCGCTGTTCGGCGACCTTGTTGACTTCCGTCGGGCTGCGGCGGGTGTCGATGGGGCCGCCCATCAGGGTCATCGAATAAGGCGCGCAGGGATCCTGCTCGCTTTCGAGCCGGGCCACGGCGGCGAGCACCGGGACGGAGGGCTGGCAGACGGCGAGGACATGCACGTCCGGGCCGAGGACACGGCACATCTCCATCACGTAGTCGATGTAGTCGTCGAGATCGAAACGGCCCTCCGAAAGGGGCACGAGACGCGCATCGATCCAATCGGTGATGAACACCTCATGCGTCGGCAGGAAGGTCTCGACGGTGCCGCGCAGCAGCGTCGCATAATGGCCGGACATGGGAGCGACGATCAGCAGCTTCGGCTGCTGCACGCGGGTGCGGTCGATCGCACGGTCGAAATGGACGAGACGGCAGAAGGTCTTCTCCCAGACCACATGCTCCGTCACCGGAACGCGCACGCCGTTGACGAGGGTGGTCGGGAGATCGAAGGCCGGTTTGCCGTAGCGCCGCGTGGAGCGCTCGAACAGTTCGCATGCGGCCGCCACCGCGCGGCCGAAGGTCGTCTTGCCGAGCGGATTGACGGGATTCTGGTAGATCCACTTCGTCGTGTCCGCCATGGCCCGAGCGGGACCGAGGAGGGCGTGCGCGGTCTCGTACCACATGTAGTAAGGCAGCTGCATTGCGTGCACCTTGTCAGGGGAGCGGGCGGCCCTTTGTCGCACCACAAAACCCACGGGCAGATTAGCGGTTCCGCCTTGTAATTCAATCATCCGAAGGTGAAAGGAGCCTGAACAGGCTCGATATGGGAATGTCCGCTCGGAATTCACCCCGTTTTCCCTGTGAAAGCGCACAGATTTTCTGAAGGAACGCGGCGCGCGAGGTTCCCTGAAGACGAAAGCGCCCTAGATTTCGCCTATGGCCGACTTCGATGTCCTCGCCCTCAGCCGCAACGGTAGCCGTCTGCGTCTCGACACGCTGATTCGGCTCCGATGGCTCGCCGTGGCGGGCCAGACGCTGGCCCTGCTGCTCGTTCATTTCGGCTTCGATTTCGTGCTGCCCATCGGCCCGGCCGCGATCGCGATCGGCGCTTCGGCGGCGCTCAACCTGTTTCTGCGAGGCTCCTATCCGCAGGGGCATCGGCTGGGCGACACGGCGGCTTCGGCCATCCTCGCCTTCGACGTGATCCAATTGGCGGTTCTGTTGTTCCTGACGGGAGGGCTGCAGAACCCCTTCGCCATGCTGATCCTCGCCCCGGTGATGATCTCGGCGACGGCCTTGCCGCCGTCGAGCACGGTCACGATCGGCGTCACGGCCATCGCAGCGGCGAGCGTGCTCGCCTTTCTCTATCTGCCGCTGCCTTGGGCTTCGGGCGGGCTCGACCTGCCTTGGCTCTACCGGGTCGGCATCTGGACGGCGATCGTGCTGGGAACCGTGTTCACCGGCGCCTATGCGTGGCGGGTCTCGGAAGAATCGCGCCAGCTCGCCGGAGCGCTCGCGGCAACCGAACTGGTTCTCGCCCGCGAACAGCATCTCTCCCAGCTCGACGGCCTCGCCGCGGCCGCCGCTCATGAACTCGGAACCCCGCTCGCCACGATCGCCCTGATCGCCAAGGAACTCGAGCTGATGACGCCGAAGGAAGGCGAAATGGCCGAAGACGTGGCGCTGCTGCGCGAGCAGGTCCAACGCTGCCGCGAGATCCTCGGCAAGCTCAACTCTCTCGAATCGGGCGGCGAAGGACCGCTCGAAACCATGCGTCTGCTGCATCTGGTCGAAGAGGTGGTGAACCCGCAGCGTCCCTTCGGCGTCGACATCCGCGTCGAAAGCCGGGGCTTGGGCGCCGAACCCGTGTGCCGCCGCAACCCCGCGATCCTCTACGGGCTCGGCAATCTCGTGGAGAACGCGGTGGATTTCGCGCAGCGGTCCGTGGAGATCACGGCGAGCTGGGACAAGCAGGGCGTCGCGGTGAACATCGTCGACGACGGGCCGGGCTTTCCGGCCGATCTGCTCTCGCGCCTCGGCGAGCCTTACGTGACCTCTCGCGGCAAACGGCGCGCGAAGGACGGCGGGGGGCTGGGGCTCGGGCTCTTCATCGCCAAGACGCTGCTCGAACGCTCGGGCGCGCGGATCGCGATGCGGAACGCCTCGGGCGGCGCGCGCGGCGCGGAAATCACCATCGTCTGGCCGCGCAGCGCGTTCGAGCGCGGCGTCGGCGCGCCGGGCACGTCATTTTACGGCTGATCGGGCGTGTCGGACTGAACCGACCCGGGCCTTTCTCCGTACACGAAATGCAACGCTAGGAGCTCGACGCCCATGCTCGACGTCACGACCTCCGTGGACAACAGCCTTCTGATCGTCGACGACGACAAGGCCTTTCTCACCCGCCTCGCCCGCGCGATGGAGCAGCGCGGATACGCCGTGCGGACGGCCGACACGGTCGCCGACGGTTTCCGGGCGATCCGCGACAAGGCCCCGGCCTTCGCCGTGATCGACATGCGCCTCGGCGACGGCAACGGAATCGAATTGCTCGCCGAACTCAACCGGGCACGCCCGGATGCCCGCGGGATCGTGCTGACGGGTTACGGCAACATCGCCACCGCCGTGACGGCGGTGAAGATGGGCGCCTTCGACTATCTCGCCAAGCCCGCCGACGCCGACGACATCGACGCGGCGCTGCGCTCGGAAGGCGAGGCCCGGCCCGAATTGCCGGAAAATCCGATGTCGGCCGATCGGGTTCGTTGGGAGCATATCCAGCGGGTCTATGAGCTGTGCGGACGCAACGTGTCGGAAACGGCGCGTCGCCTCTCGATGCATCGCCGCACGCTGCAGCGCATTCTGGCGAAGCGCGCCCCGCGCTGAGAGAAGCGTCGATAGGCAGTAGGCAGTTTCTCGGTCATGCCCGCGCATGCGGGCATCCACGTCTTTCCGTCCGTCGTGAAGGGAAGACGTGGATGCCCCCATGCGCGGGCATGACGGGTAGGGGGGTGAAAAGGCGACCGCCGATCCACTCATCCGGCCCTTCGGGCCACCCCGGATCA
>CAYNUN010000127.1:0-6222 GCA_964400345.1 uncultured Methylobacteriaceae bacterium | reverse complement strand
CCGCGCCTCGGGGCCGACGATGCCGAGCGCACCGAAAAGCGCGCCCCGCGCGCCGAAGACCGGGACCGCGACGGCGGTCGAATCCGGATCGCGCTCCCCTTTCGAGATCGCGAAGCCCGCCGCCCGAATCTCCGCATGCCGCGCCCCGCCCGGCTCGGTCCAGGCGGTGAGCACATGGCCCGCCGCACCGCGGTCGAGCGGCAATTCCGCGCCTTCGTCGAGATGCGAGCGCACCATGCGCGGCCCGTTCCGGCGATACAGGCAGATGCGCTTCGCCCCCTCGCGCACATAAAAGCTCGCCGTCTCCCCCGTCGCCTCCACGAGCCGCGCAAGCGCGGGGCGGATATGGTCGGCGGCGTCGAAGCCCGCCTGATACAGCGCCCCGAGCCGCAGCAGCGACGGGCCGAGACGGAAATCGCCGTCCGCGCCGCGATGCAGATGGCCGAAGCGTTCGAGCGAGGCCGCGAGCCGCAGGATCGTGCTGCGATACTGTCCCGTCCGCTGCGCCAACGCCCCCAAGGACAGCTTCGGCGTGCCGTCGGCGAAGGCCTCGAGCAGGGACAGCGCGCGCTCGACCGATTCGACACGCTGTTCGCGCCGCTCCTCCGCAGGCCGCGCGCGGGGTCGTCCGGGTCGCCGCGCGCCCTGCGCCCCGTCGCCGTCGTCCGACCGCGATCCCGCCGTCATGCGGACCCCTCCCGCGCGCGCCGCGCGCCGCCGTTGACTCGGCCCGAGCGCCGACCTAGCCTCGTGTGCAGGAAAGAAACTATTTCTATCCAGCAGAAACTGCAACCTTCGGGAGTGGCCGGCATGGCCGGTGCCGTCGACGTTCTGGTGAGCGAGGTCGGCCCGCGCGACGGGCTGCAGAACGTCGCGCGCGTCATGCCGACCGCCGCCAAGATCGCCTGGATCGAGGCCCTGATCGGGGCCGGATTGTCCGAGATCGAGATCGGCTCCTTCGTCTCGCCCAAGCGTCTGCCGCAGATGGCCGATACGGCCGCGGTCGCCGAGGCCTTCGCGGGCGAGACCCGGGCCGCGATCATGGCGCTGGTTCCCAATCTCAAAGGCGCGGAGCGCGCCTTCGCCGCGCGCGTCGACAAGGTCACGATCCCCGTCTCCGCCTCAGGCACGCATTCGCTCGCCAATATCGGCATGACGCCGGACGAGGCGATCCGTCAGGTCGGCGAGATCCGCGCCCTGCGCGACGCGCTGCCCGTCGAGCGCGGCCGGGTCGGCGTCGAGGTCGGCATCTCCACGGCCTTCGGCTGCACGATGGAAGGCCCTGTTCCGGAGGACGACGTGATCCGATTGGCGGTCGCCGCCGCCGCCGCCGGGGCCGACATCGTCAATCTCTCCGACACGACGGGCATGGGTCATCCCGTACAGGTCCGCCGGCTGTTCCGCAGGCTCGCCGCCGAACTCGGCGAGAAGGCGGGCGGCGCGCATTTCCACAACACCCGCGGCCAAGGCCTCGCCAATGTCGTCGCCGCGCTCGATGCGGGCGTGGTCACCTTCGATTCCTCCCTCGCGGGCCTCGGCGGCTGCCCCTAGGCGCCCGGCGCGTCGGGCAACATCGTCACGGAGGATCTCGTCCTCCTCCTCGAATCCATGGGGCTGCGCACGGGCGTCGACCTCGAGCGGCTGCTCGGAGCGCGCGCGCTTCTCGCCGAAGTGCTGCCGGGCGAGCCGCTTTACGGCCATGTCGCCGATGCCGGCCCGCCGAAGGGCTTCGTCCCGGCCTCGGCGGCGGAGGGCCGCGCATGAATGCGGCGGGCGGTTCTCCCGGCGATCCGGCCGCGGCGCCCGAAAATCCCGCGGGCGGTCTTCTCGCGGGCATCCGCGTGCTCGATCTCACCAATGTGCTCGCGGGCCCCTTCTGCTGCTATCAGCTCGCGCTGCTCGGGGCCGACGTCATCAAGGTCGAGGTTCCCGAGACGGGCGATCTCGCGCGGCGGCTCGGCGCGTCCCCCGAACTCAACGACGCGCTGATGGGCGCGTCCTTCCTCGCGCAGAATGCGGGCAAGCGCTCCATCACGGTCGATCTCAAGACGCCCGGCGGCAAGCGCGTCTTCGAGCGCCTCGTCGCCACGGCCGACGTCGTGGTCGAGAATTTCCGACCGGGCGTCATGGACCGGCTGGGCTTCGGCTATCCGGTGCTGAAGGCGCTCAAGCCCGACATCATCCTGTGCGCCGTGTCCGGCTTCGGGCAGGACGGTCCGCTGAGCGCCCGTCCCGCCTATGACCAGATCATTCAGGGCCTTTCGGGCGTCATGAGCGTCACGGGGGACGAGACGAGCGCACCCTTGCGCGTCGGCTATCCCGTCTCCGACACGATCGGCGGCCTCACCGCGGCCTTCGCGATCGCGGCGGCGCTCGTGCGCCGGAGCCGGACGGGCGTCGGCGAGAGGATCGACGTCTCCATGCTGGAGGCGACCCTCGTCACCATGGGCTGGGCCGTGTCGAATTGGCTGATCGCGGGCGTCCCCGCCGCGCCCATGGGCAATCAGAACATGACGGCCGCGCCTTCGGGCACGTTCCGGACGGGCGACGGCCCGCTCAACATCGCCGCGAACCGGCAGGAGCAGTTCGAGGCGCTGGCCGAGATCGTCGGCCGTCCCGATCTCGTCCGGGATCCGCGCTTCGCGGAGCGCGAGGCGCGCAAGCGCAACCGCGCGGCGCTCACCGTCGAGCTGGAATCGGCCCTCGCCGCGCGTTCCGCCCGCGATTGGGCCGCGCTTCTCAACGCCCGCGGCGTGCCAGCGGGCGAGGTTCTGTCGGTCATGGACGTGCTCGAACATCCGCAAGTGACCTCGCGCGGGCTCGTGCGCCGCTTCGACGTCGTCCCCGGGGTCGACCGTCCCGTGAGCGTCGTGCGCTCGGGCTTCCGGCTGGCGACGGGCGATCCGCAACCTTCCGGCCCGCCGCCGCGTCTGGGGGAGCATACGGCCGCCGTTCTCGCGGAGCTCGGCTTCCGCGACGATGAAATCGCTGCGCTTTCGGCCGAAAAAGCGGTATGAGAGTCCTGCGACGTTCTTCCGATCCGGGCGCGCGCCGAAGCTGCGCAAGCCGTTCGGCCGACCGGGGCGGAAACGACGAAATCAACCGACCCGGAAAGGGTCGATCCAGAGGGAGCAAGAAAGAATGACCACCCGCCGTGACGTCCTCCGTGCCGGTCTCGTGGCCGGCGCCGCAGTCGGAATGGGCCTGCCCGTCTCCAGCCCCGCCTTCGCCCAAGCCATCACGAGCCTCGACGTGTTCGTGCCCGCAGCGCCCGGCGGCGGCTGGGATGCGACCGCGCGCGCGATCGAAGCCGCGATGCGCGACGACGACATCGTCAAGGAGTTCAAGTTCGAGCACGTGCCCGGCGCGGGCGGCATGACGGGTCTGCCCCGCTTCATCAACGGCAAGAAGGGCAGCTCCAACGCGATCATGATCGGCGGCATGGTGATGGTCGGCGCCGGCGCGGTCGCCAAGAGCCCCGTCACCATCGCCAACGTGACCCCGATCGCCCGCCTCACCGGCGAAGCGCTCGTGATCGTGGTTCCCGAAGCGTCCCCGCACAAGACGCTCGCCGATCTCGTCGCCGCGCTGAAGAAGGACCCGAAGACCGTGTCCTGGGCCGGCGGCTCGGCCGGCGGTTCTGACCACATCTTCATCGGCATGCTCGCCAAGTCGCAGGGCGTCGACCCGCGTTCGGTCGCCTATGTCGCCTATTCGGGCGGCGGACCGGCCCAGGCCGCGCTGCTCGGCAATCAGGTGACGGCGGGCGTCTCCGGCTACGGCGAGTTCGAAGAGCAGATCAAGGCGGGCAAGCTGCGCGCTCTGGCGGTCTCCGGCGACAAGGGCCAGTTCGGCGTCAAGTCGCTCAAGGAGCAGGGCATCGACGTCTCGCTCTACAACTGGCGCGGCGTCTTCGCGGCTCCGGGCATCACGCCCGCCCAGCGCACGGCGCTCGTCGGCCTGTTCGACCGCATGGTCGCCGGCCCCGCCTGGAAGAAGACGCTCGAGACGCGCGGCTGGGAGGGCATCTACCTCTCCGGCGACGCCTACGGCACCTTCGTCAACAACGAGATCACCCGCATCACCGCGATCCTGAAGGATCTCGGCCTCGCGGCCTGACCGTTGCGGCACTCTGCGGACGGGGCGGTTCGATCCGCCCCGTCCGTTTCGACGTCGGGGTCGATCGATCGAGCCCGGGGGCGCGCGATGAACAAGGGCGGCATGCGGATTCTGCCGAATCTGCTCGTTGCGGCGGGCGTTCTGGTCCTTGCGGGCCTCGCGGCCTTCCAATCCCGCGAAATTCCGCCTCCGGTGCTTCAGGTGGCGGTCGGGCCCGGCGTCGCGCCGTGGTTCGTCACGACCTTTCTGGCGGTCTGCGGCCTCGGGCTGCTGCTGGCGGCCCTGCGCGGCGGCTGGGCGCATGAGAACGACGGCACGATCACCGAATGGGGTCCGCTCGGGCTCGTCGGGCTGGGTCTCTTCGTCAATGTCGCGCTCATCGAGACGATCGGCTTCATCCTCGCTTCGACGCTGATGTTCCCGCTGGTCGCCCGCGGCTTCGGCAGTCGTGCGCCGCTGCGCGACGTCGGGATCGGCTTCATTCTGGCCTTCACGGCCTTCGTCCTGTTCGATCGGGTGCTCGGCTACAAGATCGGCTCCGGCATCATCGAATCCCTGATCTGAGCGGCGGAGCGCCATGAGCACCCTCGACAATCTGATGATGGGCTTCGGGATCGCGCTGACCCCGATCAATCTGCTCTGGGCGCTGTGCGGCGTCACCGTCGGCACGGCGATCGGCGTCCTGCCGGGTCTCGGCCCGGGCCTGACCATCGCGCTGCTGCTGCCCATCACCTACAAGGTCGATCCGACCGCGGCCTTCATCCTCTTCGCCGGCATCTATTACGGCGCGATGTACGGCGGCTCGACGACCTCGATCCTCATCAACACGCCCGGCGAAAGCGCCTCCATCGTCACCTCGCTCGAGGGGAACAAGATGGCCAAGCGCGGCCGCGCGGGCGCGGCTTTGGCCACCGCCGCGGTCGGCTCCTTCATCGCCGGCCAGATCGGCACTCTGGGCATCGCCTTCCTCGCCGAACCGGTGGTGACTCTGGCGTTGAAATTCGGCCCGGCCGAGTATTTCGCGCTGATGGTGCTCTGTTTCGTCACCGTCTCGGCCGTTCTGGGCTCCTCGGCCCTGCGCGGCCTCACGGCCTTGGCGATCGGCCTCTTCTTCGGCCTGATCGGCGTCGATCTTCAGACCGGGCAGGCCCGCTTCCATTTCGGCGTCATGGAACTGCTCGACGGCATTTCCGTGCTGATCGTCGCCGTCGGCCTCTTCGCGATCGGCGAGACGCTGCATCTCGCCGCCACCAAGCGGCAGGAGGAGAAGGCGCTCGCCCTCGACGGTCGCGTCGGCATGACCAAGGAGGACTGGAAACGCTCCTGGAAGCCGTGGCTGCGCGGCACCGCCTTCGGCTTCCCCATCGGGGCGATGCCGGCGGGCGGCGCGGAGATCCCCACCTTCCTCTCCTATTACACCGAGAAGAAGCTCACCAAACATCCCGAGGAGTTCGGCAAGGGCGCGATCGAGGGCGTCGCCGGGCCGGAGGCGGCCAACAACGCGTCGGCCGCGGGCGTGCTGGTGCCGCTGCTCACATTGGGCCTGCCGACCTCGGCCACGGCCGCGATCATGCTGTCGGCCTTCACCAGCTACGGGATCAATCCCGGTCCGCAGCTCCTGCAGACGCAGGGCCCGCTGGTCTGGACGCTGATCGCGAGCCTCATCATCGGCAATCTCATGCTGCTGGTGCTCAACCTTCCGCTCATCCGCGTCTGGGTGATGCTCCTGAAGATCCCCGCGCCGCAGATGTATGCGGGCATCCTCGTCTTCGCGACCATCGGCACCTACGGCATCAGCCGCTCCGTCGTCGATCTGATGCTGCTCTATGTCGTGGGCTTTCTCGGCTTCCTGATGCGCCGTTTCGATTTCCCCACGGCCCCCGTCATCATCGGCCTGATCCTCGGCCCGATGGCGGAGCAGGAATTCCGCCGCGCCATGACGATCTCGAACGGCGACATGATGATCTTCATCGACAAGCCGATCTCGCTCGGCCTTCTCGTCGTCGCGGCGCTCGCCGCCTTCGGGCCGAAGCTCTGGTCCATCTATTCGGCCCGGCGCGGCTGATCGGGTCCTCTCGACGGTGAAGGCCGGGCGGTGTTCCG
>CAYNUN010000126.1:0-6225 GCA_964400345.1 uncultured Methylobacteriaceae bacterium | reverse complement strand
TCGGATCGGCGTCGAAGCGGTGATTTTCGTTGACGCGAAAGCGGGCTCACGACTATGCAACCTGAGCGCGAGCCGTGGCTGCAGTCATTGCGCCGTTGGAGAGACGTCCCTGGAGACAAGCGGAAAGGCTCGGAACATTCTGGTCGCCGGCGCGGCGGTCATGATGAGCCTCGCATGCCCGAGCGCGGTCGGGGCGGGTCCGACATTCGACTTTCTCGAATCGACCCATCTCGTCGGCATCAGGGAAGGTTCGCCGCTTTCGGACATTCCTTTCAGGGCGAGTACGCGCACTTACGAGCTGAGCGACGGCACGAAGGTCGATCTGGAGAAATGGTATCGGCGCAAGTCCGTCGATATGCGGGTGGACTTCCTCAGCCAGACGAGCTCCAGTACCGGCATTCTTTGGGGGTTCGGAACCGGAGAACGCGGAAGCAAATACAGGATCGAGCCGTCCTTTCAGCTCGGCGTGATCGCGTTGATACAGCCGACGCCGATGATGTCCCTCTCGTTCTCGATCACGACGACGCTCGGCGGGCGACTTCTCGAGAAGACCTGCAAGGCGGATTACGGCGATCTCGGCGGTATGCAGATCGTGAACTGCAGGCTCGCGGCCACGCCGCTTGAGCCTCAAGAGACCCTGCAATATCTTTGGCGTATTCGTCCTGCTGAACAGACGCGGCTCGGCCTTCGCCTTCAGCTGCAGTTTTGAGGACGGGATCGGACATGATGATCAAGCTCGGACGTCTTGCTGTTCCCGCATCGGCCGCCGTTCTGGCCTGTGCTCTCGTTTCGGCGGCGGTCGCCGGGGAACAGGCTCCGACCGCGGGCTCGGTCGCGGTCGCGCCCCGGTTCGCAGCGGCTTCGGTTCTGCAGCCTTGGATGAGTCCCGAGATCGGAGCCGCTTGGCGTCAGGGCTACAAGGGGTCGGGCGTCACTCTCACGGTCGTGGACGATTTTCGCAGCGGAGATTTCTATTACGGAAACCTCGGCGGCGGCACCCAACTGCGCAGACACGGCGAATGGACCTATTCCGAGGCGAACATGATCGCTCCCTCGGCCTCGATGCAGACCCACGATTTCTATTCGGACCGGACGGTCCGGCTGGGTCGTCGGCTCAACGTCTTGAATCTCAGCTACGGCATGTTCGCCACGGCGGGGTACAGCGCGAACGAGATCGGCTGGGGCCCCCAAGAAAGATCGATCATCTCCTATGCTCAGAACGGACGGGCGGTGATCGCGAAGGCCGCGGGCAACGACGCGGTGGCGGTCGGTTCCGCCGATGCCTACGGCCAAGTCGACTATCTGAACGCGGCCCTGATCGGAACGTCGACGGCGATTTTCGTCGGCGCGCTCGATCGCAACGGCACGGTGGATCAGAAGGCGACCCTCGCCTGGTATTCGAACTACGCGGGGTCGAACACGGCCGTTCAGAACAACTTCCTGGCGGTCGGCGTCCGCGGCGATCTGACGGGACTGTACGGGACATCCTTCGCGGCTCCGGTCGTCGCGGGTTACGCGGCCGTCCTCGGCAGCAAATTCAAAAGGGCGACGCCCACGCAGATCACCAACCAACTCCTGAACACTGCGCGGACCGACACGATTCAGGACTACAGCGCGTCCGTTCACGGGCGCGGCGAAGCGAGCATTTCGCGGGCGCTCGCGCCGCGGGCCATCCGCTGATCGAAAACCCTTTTCGTGGAATCGACTCGAGGTCGCCCGTCGTCT
Organism: uncultured Methylobacteriaceae bacterium; assembly: GCA_964400345.1. GTDB lineage: Bacteria > Pseudomonadota > Alphaproteobacteria > Rhizobiales > Beijerinckiaceae > JAIXZO01. The sequence continues at coordinate 4,500 of CAYNUN010000126.1, read as the reverse complement.
CGGCGCCCGGGAAGGGCGAACCACGATCAGCGGGATGATGAACGCGCGACGCGAGCCGGCTGTCCGGCCGGCGCCGGATCACGAACATCGGTTCCCGTCTCCCCCGACCATTGTTGAAGCGACTTCGGCTTTCCGGAAGGCAAGTCGGGGCATTGAATAATCCGTCCAATACCGTTACAGCGTTGTGAATTGTTGCAGTAGGACACTCGAAATGCGTCAACAGCTCATGCTCTCCGCGATCATCGGCAGCTTGGCGACCGGACAGGTCAATGCCGCCGAATGGACCGGATTTTATGCGGGCGTATTCGCGGGCGTCGGCAATTCCACGTCCTCTTGGAAGGGACAAGACGACGACAGTCTCGGATCGGTTGCGATTTCCAGAGATTTGGCGCGGAACGGCAGCTACTTCGGCGGTTTCGCGGGATATAATCACCAATTCGGCACTTATATGACCGGTCTGGAAGTCGACTACGGCGTCTTCAATTCGAAGAAGAGCAGAACGCTCGACGGCGTCGAGGGGCTGGATCTCGAATCGAGCACCGATGGGCTGGGGTCCGTCCGCGCTCGTCTCGGCGTCGCTCTCGCACCGAAGCTGCTGATCTACGGGACGGGCGGCTACGCCTTCCAATCCGCCGAGCATGTTTGGGACGACAAGGGCAACAACAATCTTGAACCGGCGAAGATCGGCCTCAAGAACGGCTGGGTCGTCGGCGGCGGGATGGAATACGCCCTCTCCGCCAATGTCCTGCTGCGTGCGGAAGGTCTCTTCTATCGTTTCTCCGGAAGCGGCGCGGTCGCTCCGAACAGCGAAAACGATACCTTCTCGGTGAGGCAGGATATCGCCGTCGGCCGGGTCGGCCTTTCCTACAAATTCTGACTCCGAACGGATCCGCGTCGGTCCCCGTCGTCGGAGCGTGCTGCGTCACGCATCGCTGAAGGACTTCGATGAGCCATTGGCATCGATATCCTGATCGCTGGAACGAGATCACGCCTCCCCTGCGTCCGCATGCCGACGTCGTCGGCTTTTTCCGCAGGAGATTGCAGTCGGAACAGGGATGCGTGCTTCTGCTCGGCGTAACGCCCGAGCTCTATCATGCATTTCCCTGCGTGGACGCGTTCGACCTGGACCCGACCATGATCGCCCGCGTATGGCCGGGCGACGTGCACGGCAAGCGTGCGCGGCAGGGGGATTGGCTCGACCTGCCCGCCGCGGAGCGGCGATATGCGGCGGCGGTCGGCGACGGAAGCATCAATGCGGTGCCGCCTCGAGAGGCGGGACGACTGCTCGAGCATGCGGCGTCCCGCGTCGTGCCGGGCGGCGTGGTCGCATGCCGGGTCTTCGAACGGCCCTCGATCCCCTTCACGCGCGAAGCCCTCAAAGAGAGCACGGGATGCTCCAAGGCATTGAATTTCCATGACTTCAAGCTGCAGGTGGCCATGATGCTGGCCGACGAGCGCGGCTCCGCCGTTCCGGTGAAGCTCATTCGTGAGGCGTTCGATGCATTGTTTCCCGACCGCAAGGCCTTGGCCGCGGATACGGGTTGGGATGAGCGGACGATCGGGATGATCGACCTGTATGAAGCGTCGGACGTGATCTATTCCTTTCCCGATCGCCGCGAACTTCTCGCCGCCGTTCCCGATCACGCCGTCGACGTCCGTTTCGATCAACCCGGCCGCTATGATCTGGCCGAGTGCTGTCCGGTTCTTTCGTTTCGGACGGCGGGATGACCCGCGGGCTCGAGGACATCGTCTTTCCGCCGTTGGAGGCCCTGCGGGGACCCGCCCTTCCGGCGGTCGTCGAAGCCCTGAGAGCCTGCGAAAGAGCCTCGGCGATCGAAATCGAAGACGGGAAGCGGCGCCAACTCGACGTTCTGATGCGTCGCCATGCCCGCACGACCCCGCATTTCAAGAAGCGTCTGGCGCATGCGGGATCGGCGCCCGAGGACGACGCGACCGAGATGTTCGCGCGCCTTTCCCCCATCACCAGACGTGATGTTCAGGATGCGGGAGAAGACTTTTCCGCCGCCGATGTTCCGGCGTCCCATAAGCCGTTGGGACGGATCATCACTTCGGGATCGACGGGCGAGCCCGTCAGGCTGACCAAGACGCGCGTGAACCGTCTGGTCTGGGCGGCCAACACGATCAGGGATCACGCGTGGAACGGCCGCCGTTTCGCCGGGCGAATGAGCATCATTCGACCGGGGATCACCGAGTATCTGGAACAAGACGACTGGGGGCCGCCCGCGTCCGAATTGCACCGAACCGGTGCAGCCCAAGCGATACCCGTGATCACGCCCATCGACGTTCAGGCGCGACTGCTGGCCGATTTCCAACCCTCCGTGCTCCTCGTCTATCCCAACAATCTCGGCGGTCTTTGCGATCACTGGGAAACGGCGGGCTTCGACCTGAAGGATCTCCGCCACATCCGCACGATTTCCGAGACGGTCGGCGATCGACTGAGAGACAGGGTGAAGCGGCTTTGCGGCTTGACGATCGAGGACTGCTACTCGTCTCAGGAAGCCGGGATGATCGCGCTGCAATGCCCCGAGGGCGGCGCATATCATGTTTCCGAGGCGCTTCACGTCGAAATCCTCGACGCGTCCGGAAGCCCTTGCGCGCCGGGAGAATGCGGGAGGGTCGTGGTCACGGACCTCCATAACTTCGCGAGCCCGTTGATCCGCTACGATATCGGGGACCATGCGGTGGCCGGAGGGTCCTGCGTCTGCGGTCGCCCCACGATCACGCTGCGTCGGATCATGGGGAGGGATCGCAACCTCCTGATAAGGCCCGACGGTTCACGCCATTGGCCGCTGTCCGGTTTCCATGACTTCGATTCCGTCGCCCCGATACGCCAATATCAATTGGTCCAGAAAACGCGGTCGTCCATCGAACTGCGTCTCGTGACGGATGCACCGCTCGACGACGTCGAGGCGGCGGCATTCGCCGATATCGTCCGCAAGGTTCTCGAATTTCCGTTCGACGTCTCGGTCGTCCAGTCCCGCGAGCGTCTCCCGTTGACGGGTTCCGGGAAATTCGAAGAATTCGTCTGCGAAGCGGAATGACCTTTTTCGGGTCGCACACGGCCTTGAGGTGATCGCCTCCGCCGCGGGCCGCGGGCGTTTTCGAGAGCGGGGCGGCTGCGTTCTATCGATCGGCGCCCGGCCCGTCACCGCTCTCCTGATCGCGGCCGACGCCGAAGCGGATCAGGTCGGCCTTCAGCCCCGCGAACATGGGCAGGATGCGATGGTCGAGCCAAGGGCCGTCCTCGCATTCGGCGGTGAGTTCCGCCTCGAAGATCGTGATCTTGACCATCACCTGCCGCGGCAGTTCGGCCGCGGTCGTCATCAGAGCGATCACTACGCGTTCGGAGGGCTCCTGCGACGCGTCGTCTTCGTCCTGAAGCGCTTCGCGGCACTTGGCCTCATAATAGCGCGCCGTGATCTCGTCGAAGCCCCGGCCCGGGGGGCGGCGGCGCGGCGCGTCTTCATCCATGGAAAAATCGTCGTCTTCAGTTCCGTTCATCGGAGCGTGTCCCGTTTCGAAAACCGCCGACGGGCGCGGCGAACCCGTCGAGAGGTAAGCACAAAAACTCGATGGACCTATTAAATAGGTGAATACAAAAACTGTGTCAACCCTCGCCGTCCCGCGCCCGCCTGCATGATCGGCCTCGGCGGGGCGATCCCGAGGAGCGGAAACTCGGACCTGTGCGGATGCCGCGACGACTCTTCGATCCGCAGGCTCGGCATGTGATCCCGAACTTGTTGAAAGTCTTCTCCGACTTGCGCCCGCTCGTTCCCTAAATTAGTAGGACGACGACTCTTGAAGCATGTTTGCGTCCCTCTTCGGCCGTCGACTTTGCCGGGAAGTCGTCCGAAATCGGCGTTCTGCTCAGGGACCAAGATGATTGTGTTGCCGGCGCGTCTGCGTGCTCTCGAATCCGCCTCGATCTCCATCTTTCGTGAAGTCGTGTCGGAATTCCGCAAGCCGGTGCTCATGTATTCCATCGGCAAGGATTCGGCGGTGCTCCTGCACCTCGCGATGAAGGCGTTCCGGCCGGGACGCCTGCCGTTTCCGATGCTGCATGTCGATACGGGCTGGAAATTCCGCGAGATGATCGCGTTCCGCGACGAGACGGCGCGGAGGCTCGGGCTCGACCTCATCGTCCACACCAATGCGGAAGGCGTCGCGCGCGGCATCGATCCGTTCCGCTCGGGCTCCGCGCTGCATACGCAGGTGATGAAGACCGAGGCGCTCAAGCAGGCGCTCGATCTCCACGGTTTCGACGCGGCCTTCGGCGGCGCGCGCCGCGACGAGGAGAAGAGCCGCGCCAAGGAGCGCGTTCTCTCCTTCCGCTCCGCGGGCCATGGTTGGGATCCGCGCAATCAACGGCCGGAACTCTGGCGGCTGTACAATACGCGCATTCGGCAGGGGGAAAGCGTGCGCGCCTTCCCGCTCTCGGATTGGACCGAATTCGACGTGTGGGACTATATCCGCGCCGAG
>CAYNUN010000125.1:0-6226 GCA_964400345.1 uncultured Methylobacteriaceae bacterium | reverse complement strand
CTCGCGAGCGTGCCCGTGCTCGGGGTCGGCGGCGCGCTCGTCGCCGCCATCCTCACCATGAGCGCGCTGCTGCTGGCGACCCGCGGCATGCTCACGGCACGGCTGGGCATGGACGGGCCGGCCTTCACCTCGGTGTTCCAAGGGGCGACGCGGTGGAACACTTTCGTGGCGCTCGCCGTGGCGGGGAGCCTTTACGGACCCGCCGGGCTCACGATGTCGGCCGTCGCCATCGCGGCGATGATCCCGCTCCTGAACGTTCTCGCGATCGGCGTGCTCTCCCGTTACGCCTCCGCGCGCCCGCTCACGGCCAAGGGCTTCGTCGTCACGCTGGTGAAGAACCCCTTCGTCTGGTCCTGCATGATCGGCATCGCGCTCAACATCGTGCGGCCGCCGATTCCGGCGACGTTGATGTCGGCGACGGAGATCCTCGGTCGTGCCGCGCTGGCGGCCGGGCTGCTCGTGGTCGGTGCGGGGTTGGAACTCTCGCGTCTGGGCCGGCCTCGCCCCGGCCTCGCCGTGTCGCTCGTCGCGAAGCTCGCGCTGATGCCGCTTCTGGCGACGAGCTTCGCCGCCTGGTTCGGCGTCGACGGCGTGGGGCTCGGGGTGGTGGCGGTGAGCAGCGCGGTTCCGTCCGCGAGCGGGGCCTATATCCTCGCCCGACAGATGGGCGGCGACGCGCCGCTGATGGCCGAGATCCTCACGATCCAGACCGTGGCGGCCATGCTGACGATGCCGCTCGTGCTGATGGCCGTCGGCGTCTGAATCGCGGCCCGCGGAGGGTCGTTCGACGTCCGTTTCACATGCAATTAACCGAAATACGCTTCCGGAGCGGCGGCGCGCGGCGCAGTTTCAGGTCAACGACGCCGGGCATGGAAGCCGGCTCGCGGCGAAGCGCCGACCCAAGCGGTCCGATCCGCGGCGGTCGGGGAGAGCCTCGCGACGGATGACGAAATCCATTACGGTGACGGGGAACGACAATGACTTTTCATGACGCCAAAGGGCCGCAGACCATGACCATCGAGGCTTTCGGCCAGGACATCGAGCCCGATCGGGACGCGAAGCCGGAGGCCAACTCGGAAGACGTGGCGGCCTATCTCGCGCAGATGTCGGACGAGATGAGCCGGCTGGCCCGTTCGGCGGGCCTCGACCTTCTCGCCTATTTCCTCGATATGGCGCGGCTCGAAGCCCGCGCACGGTCCGGCCGCTTCGACGTCAGCTGACGGTCGGAGCCAGCGCGACGCGCCGTCCGCCATGGCGGACGAGCCGCCCCGCCAGTTCCAGTTCCACCAGAATGCGATGCACGGCGCCGGGCGGCAGCCCCGACAGCCGCACCAGTTCGTCCACGCCCACGGGCGCGGGCCCCATGAGTTCGACGAGACGGACGAAATCGCCCGACGGCGGCGACGCCGTGTCCTCGTCATGGTCTTCCGTCGAAGCCCCGCGCGGCGTGAAACCGGTCACGCGCAACGCCGCCGGCGGCTCGACGGAAGGGCCCTCGTCCAGTTCGAAGCGGAATTCGTCCCAGAGCGGCTCTTCGGGCAGGTCGGGCACCTCCTCCCGCGCATGGCTCGCGAAATCCTCGCGGCCCAACAGCGGCGCGACCGCCTCCACCACATGCGCCGCTTCGGTGACGAGCGTCGCGCCTTCGCGGATCAGCGCATTGGTGCCTTCGGCGCGGGGATCGAGCGGGGAGCCGGGCACGGCGAACACTTCGCGCCCCTGTTCGGCGGCGAATTTCGCGGTGATGAGCGTGCCGGACTTGTGCGCCGCCTCCACTACGACGACGCCGAAGGACAGGCCGGAAATGATGCGGTTGCGCCGCGGAAAATCGCGGCCGCGGGGCGCCCAGCCGAGCGGCATCTCCGACACGACGACGCCCATGCGCCCGATCGCCTCGAACAGCTCCAGATTTTCGGCCGGATAAGGCTTGTCGATCCCGCCCGCGAGCACCGCGACCGTACCCGTCTCGAGCGACACGCGATGCGCGGCGGTGTCGATGCCGCGCGCGAGCCCGGACACGGTGACGAAGCCGACGCGCCCGAGATCGCGCGACAGCGTCTCCGTCATGCGAAGGCCGACGGCGGAGGCGTTGCGCGACCCGACGATGGCGACGGTGGGCTGCCGGAGCAGCTCGATCCGGCCCTTCACGGTGATCAGGGGCGGGGGCGCGTCGATGGCGAGGAGAAGACGCGGATAATCGGGATCGCCGGAGGCGACGAGGCGCGCCCCGAGGCGCAGGGTGCGCTCCCATTCGCGTTCCGCCTCGGCCCGGGTGCAGACCTTCGCGTCGCGTCCGGCCTTGGCGTTCAGGCCGGGCAGCGCCTCCACCGCCGCCGCCGCGCCGCCGAAACGGTTGAGCAGGGCCTGGAACGTGCGCGGTCCGACGCCTTCGCTGCGCGACAGGCGGATCCAGTCGATGCGCTGTTCGTCGGTGAGGCCGGGGCCGGGATAATGCGGGCTTTCTGCGTCGTTCAACCCTTCGCTCCGATCCTGCCTTCCGTCCCCGCCCGCAGACGGGCGATGTTGGCCCGGTGTTTCCACCACGAGAGGGCCGCGAGGAACGCGAAGACAAGAGCCTCGGAACGATCGCCCATGAGGGCGAGAACGACGGGCGTAAGCGCGCTCGCCACGAGCGCGGAAAGAGAAGAGTAGCGCGTGATCGCCGCCGTGGCGAGCCAGATCGCGGCGAAGCCGAGCGCCGCGGGCCAGGACAGCGCCACCAGCAGGCCGATGAAGGTCGCGACGCCCTTGCCGCCGTTGAAGCGGAGCCAAACGGGGTAGCAATGGCCGAGAAAGGCGGCAGCGCCCGCGACGAGGCCCGCTTCCGCACCCCAATTCTGGGCGACGAGTACGGCGGCCGTGCCCTTCAGGCCGTCGAGCAGCAGCGTGGCCGCCGCCAACCCCTTGTTGCCCGTGCGCAGCACATTGGTCGCGCCGATATTGCCCGAACCGATGGCGCGGATGTCGCCCAGGCCGGCGGCCTTGGTCAGCAGCAGTCCGAAGGGAACGGAACCCGCCAGATAGCCGAAGGCCGCGGCGGCGAGCAGAAGCGGAAGGGAGGATTCGAGCATGGAACCGAGCCGGCGATGATCCGCGAGCGGTAACACGCGGCGCGGATCGTCACAATGCGGACCGCCGGTCGTGCAACCGTGCCGAGAAGCGGGGGTGGGAGACCGGCGGCGACGCGGCCTTCGTGATCAGGGCCGAGTGCCGAACAGCGGATGCATCACGCGGTCGCCCGGCGCGATGCCGAGCCGCGCGGCCGTGCCGCCGTTCAGTTCCAGCACGGAAAGCACGTTCTCGCCCGAGGAGATCGAACGCAGCGAATGCGGCTCGGTGTTCTCCGCGATGCGCGCGATCGTTCCGTCCTTGCGGATGAAGAGCATGTCGAGCGGGATGAACGTATCCTTCATCCACATCGCGACGGGCTGTTCCGCACCGAAATCGAAGAGCATCCCCCTGTCGGCGGGCAGATAGCGACGGAACATCAGGCCCTTGGCCCGTTCCTCGCCCGTTCGGGCGACTTCGACCTCGAAGACGTGAACGGCGTTGCCGGAGCGGACCGAAAGACGTTCGAGCGCGGCTTGCGCGGATGCGGGCGACGCGGTCCAAAGCATCGCGACGATGCAGAGGCATGTCGCCGGAAACGCGCTCGCGAGCCGAAGGAACGGCATGCGGGAGCAGAGGCGGCGGAAACGGAGTGCATCGAAGCGCAGGATGAAGAGGCGGAGGGCGGCGGTCATGCCGCCACCCTCCTGCGTGACGTCGAGAACGTCAATTGGCCTGAGGAATCTGCTCGCCGTCGACGGGGCGGATCTCGGCGGCCATGAGACCCTTCGAGCCGTAGCCGTAGCGGATCATCACCTCTTGGCCGGGCTTCAATTCGGCGAAGCCGAAGCGCCGCAGGATCTCCATATGAACGAAGATGTCCGGCTTGCCCTCGCCCGCATTGGCGAAGCCGAAGCCGCGCGTGCGGTTGAACCACTTGACCGTCATCCGCTCGAGACCGCTCGTCGGCACGACGTTCACATGCGTGCGCGGCGGAGGAAGCTCGGAGGGGTGGATCGCGGTCGACGTATCCATCGCGCGGACGCGGACGACCTGCCATCCGCGACGACCCTGCACGGCATCGACGACCACGCGCGAGCCCTCGGCGGCGGTCAGAAAACCGTCCCGACGCAGACAAGTCACATGGAGAAGAATATCGGGCCCGCCGCTGTCGGGAACGATGAAGCCGAAGCCCTTGGCGACGTCGAACCACTTGATTGCGCCCGCGACCTCGAAGGTGACGGATTCTGCGCTTTCGACCGGTCGGGATACGCTCTCGGAGGAGAACAACCCCCCGGATTCACTGAACTTTACCATGCACCACCCATATAAGATTTCTACGCAAAACTCGGTCGCAGATATCGCCTGATTCGGGCGACGACACAACTTATTGTGTACGATGCTACCCAGTTTATCGCATATCTCCCTTGCAGATCAACAACACCACGAAAATGTTCAAATGCGCTCCTTACAGGTACGTAACCCTAGATTGAGTTATTACGTCGCCTACATCCGCTCGGATCACCAGATCGGCCGCGGCATCCAACGGCGTCGGATCGCGATTGATGATGACGAGCCGGGCGCCCGCCTGTTTCGCCGTTTCGGGAAAGCCCGCGGCGGGCCGCACGACCAGCGACGACCCCAGCACGATGAACAGGTCGCAATCGAGACTCGCCTTCCGCGCGCGGCGCATCGGTTCGGCGGGCATCGGTTGGCCGAAGGCGATCGTGGCGGATTTGACGATGCCGTCGCAGGCCTCGCAGACGGGGCTGCGGCCCGTTCGCGCGATCAAGTCGCGCATCGCGTGCAGTTCGTGCCGTCGTCCGCAGTCGAGGCAGGCGGCGAAGGTACCGTTGCCGTGCAGCTCGACGAGGCGATCCTCCGGCGTGCCCGCACGGCGATGGAGATCGTCGATGTTCTGGGTGATGACGGCCCCGACGCGGTCTTCGCGCGCCCAGTCGGCGAGGATGCGATGCACGCGGCCGGGAGCGACCTCGCCGTGCACGTCGTCGATCGCGAATTTCCGCCGCCAGGCTTCGAGGCGCGCGCCCTCGTCGGCGAGGAATTCGGTGAAGGGGATGGGCTTGTGGATCCTCCACGGACTGTCGGCCGAGCGGAAATCGGGGATCCCGCATTCGGTCGAGACGCCCGCGCCCGTGAAGGCGGTGATCCGCTCGGCCTCGTGGATCCATTCGGCCAAGCGCTCGATCGCCCGTGCCGCGCCGTCCGTATAAGCGTCGTCGATCATGGCCGTGCGTTTCGCCTCTGTGGTCTCGGTCGGTTCATGCCTCCTCGATGTTTCGATCGGGACGACGCGCCTCGTAGTCGTCGACGGCCAACTGCTTGCGCAAGGGTTTCGCCTTGACCCCCTCGTTCTGCAACAGCGCCGCTTGCCGTTCGACTCCGCCCGGAAGCTTCGGGTTGAGAAAGCCGCCCTTTCTCAGGACGCGCCACCATGGCGTCAACGCGTCCTGCGATACGCCGCTTGCGCGCCTCTCTTCGGCGGCTCTTGCCGAGATGTTCGCGAAGATCGCCGTCGAAACCGGGCAAGCGACGGCCACCTTGTGGCGTCGCGCCAGTGCGGCGCGAAGATCATCCAAGGTGATGACTTCACCCGGCTCGAGTCGCCGGATCAGTGCATCCACTTCCGCCGGGCTGGAGACCACCATGGCTCCCCCCCGGGCTTCGGCATGACCCGGCGCACCGGGCGGAATGACATGGACGATATGGGGTTCCCGGCCGTTGTTCAGGTGATCGACGGCAGACTTCTTCTTCGGCATCGCGTTTCCCTTTCCGTTCGAACCGCCGGCCGGCGCCAGGGCATGATCCCCGCCTCGTCCGGTGCGCCATCCCCGCCTTGAGCCGAACTTTCACCGCGCTCGTTCGTTGTCGCCCGGACCCGGAGACCGGATTGATGCGCGCAAACCCCTCCTTCGAAGAATTTTCGGTGGCGGTGGTTCTCCCCTGCTACAATGAACAAAGCTCAATCGCCCGCGTGATCGCGGAATTCCGCGACGCCCTGCCGGACGCGCGGATCTACGTGTTCGACAACGCCTCCTCCGACCGCACCGCCGAGATCGCGCGCGCGGCCGGGGCGACGGTGGTCCATGAACCCCGCCGCGGCAAAGGCAACGTCGTCCGGCGCATCTTCGCCGAGGTCGACGCCGACGTCTATGTG
>CAYNUN010000124.1:0-6231 GCA_964400345.1 uncultured Methylobacteriaceae bacterium | reverse complement strand
ACTGCACAAGCGCTACGGCGTCCTGCTGCAGATGGGCGGATCGGACCAGTGGGGCAACATCGTCTCGGGCGTCGATCTCGGCCGCCGCATGGGCACGGCCCAGCTCTACGCCCTCACCTCGCCGCTGCTGACGACGGCGTCGGGCGCGAAGATGGGCAAGACCGCCGCGGGCGCGATCTGGCTCAATCCGGACATGCTCAGCCCCTACGACTACTGGCAGTTCTGGCGGAACACCGAGGACCGCGACGTCGGGCGCTTCCTCAAGCTCTTCACGGAACTCCCGCTCGACGAGATCGCGCGCCTCGAGGCGCTCGGCGGCTCGGAGATCAACGACGCGAAGAAGATCCTCGCGACCGAGGCGACCGCGATGCTGCACGGCCGCGACGAGGCGGACCGCGCGGCCGAGACCGCCCGCAAGACCTTCGAGGAAGGTCTCGCCGCGGACACGCTCCCCACGATCGAAGTACCCAAGGCGGAATTCGACGCCGGCCTCGGCGTGCTCGGGGCCTTCGTGACGGCGGGTCTCGTCGCCTCGAACGGTGAGGCGCGCCGCCAGGTGAAGGGCGGGGGTCTTCGCGTCAACGACGTCGCCGTCACCGACGAGCGCGCCGTGCTCTCCGCCGCGGATCTCAACGCCGACGGCGCGGTGAAGCTTTCGCTCGGCAAGAAGCGCCACGTTCTGCTGCGCCCGCGCTGATCGTCAACGCCGCGGCGGCGTCCCGCCCTCGCGCGCCTCGGGGATCGCCCCGGGCGGCACCGGCGCGTCGTCGGGTCGCGAGACGCCGAACAGCTTCCGCAGGAAACCCGGCGCCACGGCCGAAAGGGGATTGTAGGACACCGCAGGTTCCGTCCTGCTCCCGGTAATTCTGAAATTGACCGCGAAGACCCCTTCATTGGGTCCGCCGAACAGCAGCGAACCGAAGAACGGCACCTTGTTCGGGATGTTGTTCAGTCCGTAGGCGGGCACGAACGTGCCTCTCAGGTCGACCCTGTCCCTGACGATGTCGACCGTCCCTTCCAACGTGCCGCCAAGCGCCGGGCCCCACATCACGCCGTCGCGCAGCGTCACCGTGCCGTTCCCCGCCCGCTCGAATTCCGCCCGCAACCGGCTGAAGGACACGAGATTCGCATCGTCGATCAGGGTTCTGCCCGCCCGGTTGTCCGTATTGGCGGCGACGCCCGCCAGAGTGGGATCGTTCCTCAGGCTGAAGCTCTGCACCACGAGAACGCCCGACAGCGGATCGCTCCCCGTCGAAAGCTGCATGAGCAGCGCCCCGCCCACCATGCGACGATAGAGATCGACATAGCGAAGGAACGCGCCCGCATCGGCGCTTTCGAGCACAAGCGCGGGCGCCCCCGCCTCCGACCGCGCCATCTGGCCGGAAACGGCCGCTCGCCCCAAGCGCCCCGCCAAGCGGAAATCCCGCGTCTCGCCGCTGCGGAGCGTGAGCTTCAGGTCCACGCCCGACAGAACTTCGCCCGAAAATCCCTGTAGCGAATTCGCCTTGAGATCGAGTTCCACCTCGCCGCCGCCGGAGCCCGAGGGGCCGAGCGCCGATTTCAGGAACGGTCTCGCGTCGAGCGTCACCGCCCGCACCGTCAGTTTCGATCCGGCCGCCGTCTTCTCCACGTCGACCTTCATGTCGTCGCCCGCCGACAGCCTCACCTGCGTGAGCGCGGCCTGGAGGATCGTCCCGTCACCGGCGACTTCGCCGCCGCCGCGCACCGTCAGGCCGTTGCCGCCGTCGAGCACGAGATCGGATATTTCGAACCGGTCGTCCGCGACGTTCCGCACCTTCATCGAAGCCCGCGCGGGCCGACCCGCAGGCTTGGACCAGGTCGGGAGCAGTCCGGTGATCGCCGCGCGCCCGAAATCCACCTCGACCAGCGCCTGCCCCTTGGCCGCATCCCGCGACGTCGCCTTGATCTGCACGGGCCCCGAGATGAGGCCCGTCGTCCGAAGCCCGCGCCGCGTGCGCACCGCATCGTCGATGGTGAGCGTCACGGAGTATTCCGGCGCGGCCCCGCGCGGGCCCTGCGCATGTTCGAAGACCGCCGGCGCCCCGCCGATCCGCCCTTCGCCCTTAATCACGAGCCGCCCGTCGGCGCTGCGGAACGTCATGACGGGCGCTTCGAGCCGCTCCTTGCCGATCGCCCCGTCCGCCTGGAACCCCGTGAACCCGCCTTGAACCGTCACATTCACCATCTCGGCGGAGATATTGGCCTTCAACGGTTTCAGGACTTCGACACGGGCATCCATCGTGCCCTTCACATCCGCCGGCTCGGGAAATCCCGCCCCCGCGACGGAGCGCAGAGCGTCCTGTTTCAACAGAGCGAAGAAGGCGTCCGCGCCGCCGCTCAAACGGAAACCGATCACCGCCTGAGGCACCGCGATCGACGTGTCGGGAATCACGAAGCGCCCTTCGGCCAGCGTCATCGGCGCGCCCGCACCCGTCCGCGACACGGCGCGGTCGATCGTGACGGAGGCCGTCCTGCCCGTCACCACGCCGTCGGCCGCGATGTCCGCGAGCGCGGGCAGACCCGGCGCGGGCCGCATGATGCCGCCCGTGACACGGATGTCGAGCCGTTTGGAATCGTCCGGCACGGGCCGTCCCGCAACGGCGTCCGCGAAGACGGGCGCCGGAAAATCGACGCGATAACGCAGATATTCGACCATCCCTCCGTCAACGCTGTCGATGAAGAACCGCCGCGTATTCGGCCCAGAGAAAGACGGCCAGAAGGCCATCACCGCGTCGATCGGCATCCGCCCGGTCCTGAGATCGAGCGCAAGGCCGTCCCGCGCGCCCGACCGCCCGAGAGATCCGGTCATGCCGACGTCGATCTCCGGCCCGGACAGCGCGAGCGTATCGAAGCGGATCCCGGAAAAGCCGGGCGAGATCAGCCCTTCGGCCTTCGCCGCGTCGATCCGCAGTTCCGGCCGGCGCGGGTCGACGCGGCCGACGGCGCCCTCCGCAGCGAAGGCGAATCGCCATCCCACGGAAGCGTCCGGCGGGATCTCCACCGTGCCCCTTCCGCGCAGCCGGATCCCCGTCCCCGCGACGTCGAGGTCGTCGAGCGCGATCACCCGCGAATCGCCCGACGTGGAGAACCGCCCGCCGAGCCGCTCGACGGCGATGGGCTTGATGTTGGGATCGTCGAACAGCACCTGCGCCGACCCGCCCGTGATCACGCCTTCGAGCGCCTCGAGCCGATCATCCGCGCCGAGCCGGGCCGTCACGTCGAAGGACAGCGGCATGTCGGTATGCACCCGCAGAGATCCCCGCTCCGCGAAACCGAGAATCTCGGAGACGGCGAGATCCTGGACGCCCGCCTGAAGCGTGCGCGCCTCGCCCGGCAGCCCGCGCAGCACGGCGGAGACGCCCCAGCGCCCATGGTCGCCCAGCGCCCGCATCGCGAGCCGCGTCTCGCCCGGAACCGGCCGGGAATAGACCATCGACAAATCCGAATAGACGGCGACGCGGCCGTTGCGCCGATCGTCGACGACCAGCTTGCCGTCCCGCAGGCCGACGCGCTCCAGGATGGCGAGCGCGCCCGCGGGCATCGCCACCGCATCGACGAAGGACGCCAGCCGCAGCGGGGCCGTCGGCAAGGCCGGAGCGATCGGCTCGCGCCGTCCCTCGGCCGTCGAAACGGAGACGCTTCCGTCGCGCTCGAGCGTGAGCGCGACGGTCAATCCGACCAATTCGACCTCTCTGGGAACGGGGTCGAGCCGCAGGAGCGAACGCCCGTCGAAAGCGACGACCGCGCGCGGCGCGGCGACCACCGTCTTCCCCGACGCGTCGCGCAGCGCCACGTCGTCGACTTCGATCGAAAGTCCTTCCGGTCCACGGGTCAGGCGGATGCGGCCGATTTCGGCCTGAACCCCGCCGCCGATCCGCGCTTCCACCGCATCGGCGATACGCCCGGCGAGAAAGGCCGATTCGACCGGGCCGCGCGACAGCATGAAGACGACGACGGCCGCAGCCGCGGCCCCGGCGACGACGAATCCGAACAGTCCGGCGGCGAGCTTCATCAAGCGCCGCCGCACGGATCGACGAACCGGCGCGGCGGTTCTCGCGGTGTGTTTCTTTCGCCTCATTCCGGCGTCCGGCTCCGTCTCGTCGCTGCGCCCGATCCGCGATCCGGTCGTCGTCTACAGCCGTAAAACTATTCGCCACTACGATTCGACGAAAGGAAGGCAGAGATGACCGGAATGCCCGCCCTCGGGACCGCCGCACCCGATTTCGACCTCCCCGCCGACGGCGGTGCACGGATCACCTTGTCGAGCCTCGCGGGCCGAAAGGTCGTCCTGTATTTCTACCCGAAGGACGATACGTCCGGTTGCACCAAAGAGGCCATGGAATTCAACGCGCTTCGGGGCGAGTTCGACGCCGCGGGCACGACCATCGTCGGCGTCTCCCCGGACGACGCGAAGAGCCACGACAAGTTCAAGGCCAAATACGATCTCGGCTTTGCGCTCGCCTCGGATACGGAGAAGGCGATGCTCGAAGCCTATGGCGTCTGGGTCGAGAAGAGCATGTACGGCCGCCGCTATATGGGCGTCGAACGCACCACCTTCCTCATCGACGCCTCCGGGCGCGTCGCCCGCATCTGGTCGAAGGTGAAGGTGCCCGGCCATGCGGCCGAAGTGCTCGCCGCGGCGAAGGCTCTCTGAAAACGCCGTTCAGCCTTCGTTAACCCTGAAGGTCGAGATTTCATCAGCTTTTTCGATGATGGAATCGCGACCTCATGCGGCCGCCGCCCCGACGCAGACCTCCTCGCCTCCTCCTCCGCGCTTCGTTCGGCGGGGCCCGTCTGTCGCGTCGTCTGGCGGGGCCGCGCGCGGTCGCCGCCGCCGCGGCCGCCTGCATCGTGGCGCTGTTCGCCCTTTACGGCCTGTTCCACGCTCTGTTCGGCGACGCGATCCTCTCCGGCGCGCCCAAGCGGGAGGCCGCGCTTCGTGCGGATTATGAGGAGCGGCTCGCGGTGCTGCGCCATCGCATCGACCGGCTGGCGAGCCGGCAGGTGCTGGACCGCGACACGCTCGAAGGCACGGTGCAGGATCTCGTGACGCGGCAGGCGCGGCTCGAAATGCGCCATGCGGTCATGCAGAGCCTCGTCGCGGATGTTGCGAAACCCGTCGCCCCGCATGTGCCCGACCAGCGGACGCCGTCCGCCGAGACGCCTCCCGCACCACCCCCCGGGCCGCGATTGTTCCCCGGTCAGGGTGAGCCCCCGCCCGGCGCGCGGTTCGAGCGCGGGCCGGGTCCGCGTGCGGACCGCAGTTTCGACCCCGCCGAGGCCGAACGCGTCGCCGCGCTCGCCGCCAAGGTCGCCACGCTCGAAGCGATGCAGTTCGATTTCGCCATGCGGCTGTCCGAGCGCGCCCGCGGCGATGCCGAGCGTTTTTCCCGCGCCTTGGCGGAACTGCGGCTCGATCGGTCGATCACGCCCCGCCCGGAGAACCGCGGCGCGATGGGCGGCCCGCTTCTGCCCGTTCCCTCGACCTTCGACGGCATGATCGCCAAGGCCAAGGCGGCGGCCGCCGAACGAGCCCGCCTTGCGGATCTCGTCTCCGCTCTGCCTTTGGCGCGCCCGCTCGAGGGGGATGCCGAGATCGCCTCGGGTTTCGGCATCAGGACCGATCCCTTCACCCGCCGCCCCGCGATGCATGCGGGTCTCGATCTGAAGCTTTTCCCCGGCGCACCCGTCCGCGCGGCGGGCGCGGGCACCGTGCGTACGGCCGAATGGTCGGGCGGCTACGGCAATATGGTCGAGATCGACCATGGCCGCGGGATCACGACGATCTACGGCCATCTCGCGAGCATCGCGGTCCGCCCCGGCCAGACCGTGACGCCCGGAACCACTTTGGGCTTCGTCGGCAGCACGGGCCGTTCGACGGGCCCGCATCTCCATTACGAAACGCGCATCGACGAAGAAGCCGTCGACCCCCTCCGCTTCCTCCGCGCCGGCGAACGGCTGAGCCGGTAGGCAGTAGGCGGTAGGCGGTAGGCGGTAGGCAGAAAGGCACGGCGGCAAGGCCCGCCCGCCGCAAACCCACCACCGTCATGCCCGCGCATACGGGCATCCACGTCTTTCCGTCCACACCCGCAAAGGCGGCAAGAGGGAAGGCACGGCGGCAAGGCCCGCCCGCCGCACCCAGCCCGTCATGCCCGCGCATGCGGGCATCCACGTCTTTCCGTCCAAATCCGCAAAGGCGGAAAGAGGGAA
>CAYNUN010000123.1:0-6276 GCA_964400345.1 uncultured Methylobacteriaceae bacterium | reverse complement strand
GAGGAGGACGAGCCGAAGGCCGAACTGATGCGGGTGTTCCGCCTCAACGACGTTCAGGCCGAAGCGATCCTCAACACGCGGCTGCGCTCGCTGCGCAAGCTCGAGGAGATGGAGCTCAAAAAGGAGCTGGCCGATCTTCTCGACGAGAAGAACGGCATCGAGGGGCTGCTCGGCTCGGAAGAGCAGCAGTGGAAGACGATCTCCCGGCAGATCCGGGACGTGAAGAAGACCTTCTCGAAGGACACGCCACTCGGACGTCGGCGCACGGATTTCGGCGATGCGCCGATCGCGGGCGACATCGACCTCACCGAAGCCATGGTCGAGCGCGAGCCGCTCACGGTCGTGGTGTCCGAAAAGGGCTGGATCCGCGCGCTCAAGGGCCATGTGCAGGATCTTTCGTCGCTTCAGTTCAAGGGCGACGATGCCCGCGCCATCAGCTTCTTCACCGAAACGACGGCGAAGATCCTCGTGATGACGACGGACGGGAAGGTATTCACGCTCGAAGCGTCGAAACTGCCCGGCGGCCGCGGTTTCGGCGATCCGGTGCGCCTTATGGCCGATCTCGACGAAGGCGCGGACATCGTCGCCTGCTGGGCGCATCGACCGGGAAGCAAGCTTCTCTTCACGGCGGCGTCGGGACGCGGCTTCACGGCGTCGTCCGACGACATTCCGGCGGGAACCCGCAAGGGACGTCAGGTGCTCAATCTCGACCAAGGCGACCGCGCCATGCCTGTCGTGCCCGCCGAGGGCGATACGGTCGCCGTCATCGGCGAGAACCGGAAGCTGATCGTGTTCCCCTTGAACCAGATCCCGGAAATGTCGCGCGGCAAGGGCGTTCGCCTGCAGCGCTACAAGGACGGCGGCATGGCGGATGCGAAGGTCTTCACGCTGGCCGACGGGCTCACCTGGCAGGACACGTCCGGCCGCACCTGGACCGTCTCGCAGGATGATCTGCGGGAATGGATCGGCAACCGCGCCGAAGCCGGACGCCTGCCGCCGAAGGGCTTCCCGAAGTCGAACAAGTTTTCGGGGTGACCTCTTCACCCTCATCCTGAGGGGGCCTGAAGGGCCGTCTCGAAGGATCATGTCGGAGCCCTCGCGGCCGACGATGGTTCGAGACGCGCGGCTTCGCCGCGCTCCTGACCATGAAGCGAGGAGGCCCCCTCCCTCGCGTCTCGAAGGATGCTTTCCCCGCGCGCCCGGGGCATGATCCGAAAAACCTCGACGGAGTCGCCGTGTCAGCCCGTGAGCCGATCCTGAACCTGCCGCGCGTGGTGACGGGGCTGATCCTGTCGATGCTCGCGATCGATCTCGGGCGTCGACTGCTTTCGCCCGATGCGGATTTCGAACTCGTCCTGTCCTTCGCCTTCATCCCCTTCCGCTTCGCCTCCACGATCGGGTGGGATCCCTTGCCCGCGCTCGATGCCGCCGCTTCGGAAGCGCCCCGCGACTCGATCATGGCGGCGAAGGCGGCGTTGGGTCGTTATCTTTTGGAAGAGGACGGCGGAGCGCCTTGGAGCTTCGTCACGTACGCCTTCCTGCACGGCGGGGCTCTGCATCTCGGGATCAATACGGTCTGGCTCGCGGCCTTCGGCAGCGCGCTGGCGCGGCGTTTCGGGCCGGTCCGGTTCCTCGGCTTCTTCGCCGCGACGGCGGCCGCCGGGGCGCTCGCGCATTTCGGCGCCCGTTGGAGCGATCCGATCCCGTTGATCGGGGCCTCGGGCGCGATCTCCGGTTGCATGGCCGCCGCGGCGCTCTTCATGTTCCAGCCCGGCGCGCCGCTCGATCGGTTCGGCGGCGTCGCGCAGGCCTATCGGGGCCCCGCCTTGGGCCTTGCGGAGGCCATGGCCGATCGGCGCGTGCTCGGCTTTCTGGCGACATGGGTCGCGATCAACCTGATCATGGGACTGGCCGGCGTCCCGCTCGGCGCGTCGGCGGAGATCGCGTGGGAAGCGCATCTCGGCGGCTTCTTGGGCGGGCTCATCCTTTTCCGGTTCTTCGACCCGCCTCGTCGGTTCCCCGCATTGCGGCTCTGAGCGTTTCGGAGCACACTTTCCGGCATGGACGCGGTCGGCGTCGGCCTGCCGCGTCCCGGAAGTCGCGTAAGTGAACAAGGGGAACGAACGAACGGCGGAGGCTGCGCATGACCGTGCGTCACATATTGGCCCAGAAGGGCGGAGACGTCGTCACCATCCCGCCCCATCGCACTTTGGGAGAGGCCGCACGGCTTCTCGCAGAGAAGCGGATCGGCGCGATCGTCGTGGCGGGAGCGGCGGGTGAAGTGCTGGGAATTCTGTCGGAGCGCGACATCGTCCGCGCCGTCGCGGAAGGGCCGGAAGCCCTCCACTCGCCCGCATCCGCGCATATGACCGCGAAGGTCATCACCTGCACCCCCGAGACGCCCGTCACCGATCTCATGGAGGAGATGACCCAAGGTCGTTTCCGCCATCTCCCGGTGATCGTCGGCGGTCGGCTCGCGGGCATCGTCTCGATCGGCGACGTGGTCAAGCACCGGTTGGCGGAGATCGAGAGCGAGACGAACGCGATGCGGGAATACATCGCCACGGCGTGAGAGCCTCTCCTGCCGTGATGGCCGGGCACCGACCATGCCATCCAAGTCTTTCGCGCGGACGGAAGACGTGCATGCCCGCATTCGCGGGCATGACGAGAGGGGGCGGCGGATGACGCCCTCACCCCTCGACATGCACCAGATGGAAGCCGTCCTCGGTCTTCTCGACGCGGCGGTAGAAGCAGCTCTTTCGGCCGGTGTGACAGCATCCGCCGTCCCCGCCGACGCGCACGCGCATCACCACCGCGTCCTGGTCGCAATCGATCCGCATCTCGACGAGGGTCTGCAATTGGCCGGAGGTCTCGCCCTTGCGCCAAAGCGTCTTGCGCGACCGCGACCAGTACCAGACGTCGCCCGTCTCGATCGTGCGCGCGAGCGCTTCCTCGTTCATATGCGCGACCATCAGCACTTCGCCCGTCGCATCGTCGACGGCGACAGCGGTCACGAGGCCGTTCGCATCGAATTTGAGGAGCGCGAGCGTGCCCTCCTCGACGTCCTTCACGGTCGGTGGGGAGGAGGCTTGGGCGATGCAGGCGTCGCACATGGCGGCAATCCCGGACGTGGGCGGGGCGGCGGAACGGAAAAGGCCCGTTCGACGGGGAACGGGCCTTTTCTTAATCGTCGGAGTGCGTCGAAGGAAGCGTCAGCGGCGTTCGAAGCCGCGGACCATCGACATGAAGCGGACCTGTTCGGCCGGATCGTCGCGGAAGATGCCCGAGAAGCGGGTCGTGATCGTCGACGAGCCGGTCTTCTTCACGCCGCGCATCGACATGCACATGTGCTCGGCCTCGATGAGCACCGCGACGCCGCGGGGACGGAGATGCTCGTCCATGGCGTCGGCGATCTGCGCCGTCATCGTCTCCTGCGTCTGGAGCCGCCGGGCGAACACGTCGACCAGGCGCGCGAGCTTCGACAGGCCGATCACGCCCTCGGAGGGGTAATAGGCGATGTGCGCATGGCCCACGAAGGGCACCATGTGATGCTCGCAATGCGAGTTGAACGGGATCTCGCGGACGAGGACCATGTCGTCATAGCCTTCGACGTCCTCGAAGATCTTGCTCAACACCTCGGCCGGATCCTCGGCATAACCGCCGAAGAATTCGCCGAAGGCCTTCGTCACGCGTTTGGGCGTGTCGAGCAGACCCTCTCGGCGAGGATCGTCCCCCGCCCAACGGATGAGCGTGCGGACGGCTTCTTCAGCCTCTTCACGACTCGGACGTACGAAAGACTTGCCGGCTTTCGGCATCGCCGAAAGCGCGGACAAGGGCTTAACCACGGCATCCATGTGGCGCCTCCCGCTGATTGCCTCTTTCATACGCATCGTTTCGGTGATCGGACCACAATCGAACCGCGCATTCGCGACGTTTTCACGCGGACTCGAATCCCGACCCTTTCGGGCATATATGGAGCCGGGGCGAGGTGCGCATGCTCGACGACATCTACAACAAGCGGATTCTGGAACTGGCGGGGGACATTCCCCGCATCGGTCGGCTTGCGGCTCCGGACGCGACCGCCGTCGCCCATTCGAAGCTTTGCGGCTCCACCGTCACCGTCGACGTGACGATGAAGGACGGGCGCGTCGCCGATTTCGCCCATGAGGTGAAGGCCTGCGCCTTGGGGCAGGCATCCTCTTCCATCATGGCGCGGAACATCGTCGGCTCGACGGCCGCCGAATTGCGCGAAGTGCGGGACGCGGTTCGCCGCATGCTCAAGGAGAACGGCGCGCCGCCCGGCGGGCGCTGGGCCGATTGTGCGGTGTTGGAGCCCGTGCGCGACTACAAGGCGCGGCACGCGTCGACGCTGTTGCCCTTCGACGCGGTCGTGGATGCGGTGACCCGGATCGAAGCCGCCGCGAACGCCGCCTGATCAGCGCCCGGTGCCGAACGTGTAGTTCATCTGCGCACCGAAGCTGAACCGGTTCGGCGACATGGACGGCCCGCGCTGAAGTCGATCTTCCGCCGTCATGCCCATCATGCGGTCGTAATTGGCATAGACCGTCGTCGAAAGCGTCTGCGACAGGCCGACATTGAGCGCCGCGGCGGCGCCGACGGAGCGCACGCCCGCTTCGGCCCGATAGGCGTTGGCCAGGAAATCGCCGCCCATCACGATCGGCGTCACGCCGTAAGGGGTCTGCACATAGTCCTGACCCGCGAAATGAAGCCGGGGTCCGCCAGATACGACCGCGTTCGAGCCGATGCGCTGCACATAATCGGCGCCCAGCGCCGCCGTCGGTGCGGATTGTCCCGTCGCGTCGAATCGCGCTTCGGCACGCAGCCGCACCCTACCGGGCTCGGCCCAGAATTCAGCGAAAAGACCCGGATTGATCGCCGGCCGCGCCGCGTCGAAGGGAGAGGAGGGCACGTTCAGCCCGCCGGAACCCGCAAGAATGCCGATGTCGCCGCGAGACCCGGGACCCCAGAGGCCCGTCGAATCGTCGGCCAATGCCCGGCCGCCGCCCTGCCGAAGATTCATCGACGGCAGTGATACGAAGCTGTAGGACTCCGACCCGGGGAAGGTCGGTGCGTTGACGGCGGCTCCGCGGACCGAAGCGATCCAGCCCGGCGCGGTTTCCGTGCGCGAGGCGGCCGATGCGGGAACGGCGGCGCAGAGAACGAGAAGCGCGCAAGCCGTCCGCTTGGTCAGGGTGATGGAATAGTCCGGCCTGATCATCATGGCCGGAAGGTGTAAGCGAGACGAAAAGGTGAAGCAACCCTTAATGACGCGAAGCGCAACGCGTTTACCCGCTTTGGTTGCCCGGACCTTGATACGGTCTTACGCATACACGTTTTCCGCCATTGCGGGGCGGTGGTGCCGGCACTTGCCGACGTGCTCGGAATTCACCTCCGACGCGATCGAAAGACATGGTTTATGGGCCGGCGGGTGGATGGGATTCGCCCGAATCTGCCGCTGCCGGCCGGGCGGGACGGACGGGCTCGACTTCGTCCCCGAAACCTTGCCGGAGGGGGCCTCGTGGTCTAGACCGTGGCGCTACGGGCTGTGGCGGTCGACGAACCCCGGCACGCCCTTCGTCTGCGACGCCGTGGAACCGGGCTCCGCCGCGACTCGCGACCGCTGAAAGCCCCGGCCGAGCTTACCTGCGTGGTTGGCAGGAGTGAGCTTCAGGAGACAGAGATGATCCACGTCACCTTTCCCGACGGCGCCGTCCGCGAATTCGCCCCCGGCATCACCGGCCTCGACATCGCCAAGGGCATTTCCCCCTCGCTCGCCAAGCGCACGGTCGCGATGGCGCTCGACGGAGTCCTGAAGGACCTGGCCGATCCGATCGAGACGAATGCGCGGATCGAATTCGTCGGCCGCGACGATCCCCGCGCCGTGGAACTCATCCGTCACGACTGCGCGCATGTGCTCGCGGAAGCGGTGCAGAATCTCTGGCCCGGCACGCAGGTGACGATCGGCCCGGTCATCGAGAACGGATTCTATTACGACTTCTTCCGCAACGAGCCCTTCACGCCCGAGGATTTCGCGGCGATCGAAGCGGAAATGCGGAAGATCATCGCGAAGGACAAGCCCTTCACGAAGGAGATCTGGACCCGCGACGAGGCCAAGCGCGTGTTCGCGGAGAAGGGCGAGGCCTTCAAGGTCGAGCTCGTCGACGCGATTCCCGAGGGGCAGAGCATCAACATCTACCGGCAGGGCGACTGGTTCGACCTCTGCCGCGGCCCGCATATGACCTCGACGGGCAAGAT
>CAYNUN010000122.1:0-6280 GCA_964400345.1 uncultured Methylobacteriaceae bacterium | reverse complement strand
ATCGGCGATGCCGCGGAGGCCTGGCGCATCGTGGTCGCCGTGCCGCGCAGCGAGGTTCTCGCGCCCGCGGACGCGCTGCGCGACGCGCTGCTCCGGTTCATTCCGATCGCGGTCGCGGCGGCGGGTCTTCTGGTGCTGCTTCTGTCCGCGCGGATCGCCGGCCCCGTCCTCGCGCTGGAGGCGGCCGCCCGCCGCATCTGCCGCAACGATTTCACCCCGTCGGCGACCGCGCGCAGCCCCTTCTCCGAGATCGATCGGCTGAATCGGGCGATCGAAACCATGCGCTCCGCATTGGCCACCTTCATGCGCTACGTGCCCGCCGACATCGTCCGCGAGCTGATCGCATCGGGGCGCGAGGCGGAGATCGAGGGAACGCGGCGCGAGATCACCGTCGTGTTCAGCGACCTGCGGGATTTCACCTCCATCACCGAGAAACTGCCCCCCGCGACGGTCACCGAGCTTCTGTCCGACTATTACGACCGGATGACGCGCCTCTACAAAAGCCGGAACGGCGTCGTCGACAAATTCATCGGCGACGGGATCATGGCGCTGTGGAACGCGCCCGCATCGAACGACGACCATGTCGCCGACGCCTGCCGCGCCTGTCTCGCGGCGCGCGACGCCTTCATCGCCTCTCCCCTCGCCGTGCCGGGCGACGGGCGCAGCTTCGTGACCCGCTTCGGCGTCCATACGGGCGAAGCCGTCGTCGGCAATGTCGGCGGGGCGGAGCGCATGCAGTTCACCGCCATCGGCGCCACCGTCAATCTCGCCTCGCGGATCGAGCGCCTGAACAAGCTCTACGACACCGACATCCTCGTGTCCGAAGCCGTGTTCCGGAAGGTCGAGGACAGTTTCCTGTTCCGCCGTATCGACGACGTCCCGATCCCCGGCATCTCCGAAGCCGCGTGCCTTTACGTGCTGATCGGGGAACGCACCCGCTGAGCGGCGCAGATCGCCCGCGCCTCCATGGGCGAGGCATCAACGCGTACGGTTCGGATCAGATCCTCGATCGCCCCGATCACCGTCGTCGGGGCGGCGTGGTGGATCATGTGACCGATGCCCGGCAGTACGAGAAGCCGCGAGCCGGGAATGAGTTCATGCAGCCGACGGCTCTGTTCGGCCGGCACGATCCGGTCGGCGTCCCCGTGCATGATCAGCACGGGCGCCGTCACCCGCCGGATGCGGGGCGCGAGCATCTCGACGCCCTGCTCCATGAAGACGAGATCCTCCGCATTGGCGATGAACCTGTCCGGATCGGCGAGCAGCCTGACGCCGACTTTCTCCGCATAGCCCCGCGGCGGCTTCTGCGGTCGAAACATGAACCGCGTGATCGGCGAGGCCAAGAGCAGGGTGAGCGGTCCGAAAAAGCTTCGCACCGCGAAATCGGAGAGAAAACGAAGGCCGCCGCGGCGGCCGAGCAGCAGCTTCCCCGCCGCCGAAGGTTGCGTCACGCCCGCAAGCGTCGCCAAGCCCCTCACCCGATCCGGATGATGGGCCGCGAGATGCAGCGCCGCCGCCGCGCCCCAGGAATGACCGAGCACGACGAAGTCCTTCACCCCCATCGCGTCGAGCGCGGCCAGCACCGTCTCCGCCTGATGCCCCGGAAGCGCCGAAACATGCCCGGCGGGCCGGTCCGAGCGCCCTGAACCGGGGCGATCCACCGCGATCAGGCGCACCCGCGGGCCGAAACGGCCCGCGAAGGCGAACATCAGATCTTCCGCATTGATCGACGCGCCGTGCAGCAGCACCAAGGTCACGTCGGCGGTCGCGGGTCCGTCTTCGAGGACATGGACGAGCCCCGCGCCCCGTCCCGTGCGGATGAAGCGGCCGCGCGGCGGCCTTCGCGCCTCGATCACGCCCGACGCGACCGTCGACACGACGGCCGTCGCGCCGAGCAGCGCGGCCATCGCGAAGATCCCGCGCGCGACGGTGCGATGCGCCCTCATGAGCGTTCCGCGTCCTTGCCGCTCTGTTCTCCCGCGCGGCCCGCGCGCGGCCGGCCGGCCGCGCCGCCTCCGTCGGTCATCCCGCCCGTGAGATCGCCGAAGGACCCGTCCGCGCCGACGTCCCTTCGATGCGCATCGCCCGTCGTTCCGCCCGAGAGCGTCTCCGCTCCCGCGCCCGAGGCCGCGGGGACCGTCTCCCCTTCCTCCAGCAATCGTTTGAGATCGTGCAGATAACGCGCCGCCTGCGAACCCGGCTCCCGCCCGAACAGCCGTGCCACGGTCTTGCCGAGATGTCCGGCGGGCGGCTCATAGGCGATCGTGGCGCGCACTTCCGTCCCGTGCCCGTCCGGCAATTCGCGGAATTCGACGCTCCCCGCATTGCGGACGTCGGCCTCCTCTTCCGCTTCCCAGGCGATGCGGTCGGGCCGGTCTTCCGTCACCCTCGACACCCAGCGTACCGACGATCCGGCCGGGCCCTTCACCGTCCAACGCGACCGGTCCGGCGAAAGCACTTCGACGCTTTCCACATCGTCCATGAAGCGCGGCAGGTTCGAGAAGTCGCGCCAGAACGCGTAGACCTCGTGCCGCGGCCGCGACACCGTCACGCTGCGCGTGACGACGGAAGCGCTTTTCCAGCCCTTTTCGCGGGCGATGCGCGAGCGCGCTTCCCGGTCTTCCCCCGCTTCCGGCATGGCATAGACGGGGCAGTGCCCGCTCATGCTTCGGCCCAACAGCATGGATCCGAACAAGGCCGCGAGCGCGCCGCCCGCCCGCCCCCGCCTGACGCCCCATCCCAGCATCACGCCGCCGACGAGCCCGGTCACCGCCCTTTCGGTGGGGCTGACATTCACCCATTCATCGCCGCTGCGGGCGGATCGCGAGGTTTCGGACATCGTCACGGCACTCTCCCTCGTCATTTCGCGCTTCATGCGCGGCGACCGTCGGGCCGCCTCCGAGAGAACCGTTGAAGATCGCGGGCGTTCCCGCCCTCACCACTCCCATTCCGCCGCGACGCCCGCCGCGGTGCCGCCGTCGGCATTCGCCTCGGCGCGCAGGCGGATCCTGCGCGTGACGTCCACGTCGAGCGTCACGCCCGTCGTCGCCGGCGTGGCCCCGGCCTCGACGCCGAGCCGCGCCCTCCGGCCCAGCGTCTGCGCCGCCGCCGCGCCCGGGCCGCTCGCGCCGGACGTCACCGCGAGGCTCTCGAGCCCGAGCGAGCGCCGCAGCCCCTCCAACGGCCCCGTGCCGCCGAGCGACGCGGCCGCATCCGCCAATTGCAGCGCCTGCAACGGCGAAAGCGCCCCGGTCGGACGCCGGAACAGCAGCCGCGACAGAGCCTCCTCCGGCGGCAGTTCCGGCTCCGACCTCACGGTGAATTCGGGGCGGTCGGCCCGTCCCGTCACGAGCACCCGCACCGCGACGTCCGCGGCCGAGGTCCGCGCCTCGATATCCAATGTCGGCACGAGATCGCCCGTGAGCGCGGCACGCCCGCGCGTGATGTCGAGCCGCTGCGCGAGCACGGCGACCGAGCCGCGCCGGACCGTGAACGCGCCGACGGGGACGGGCTCGGAGAGCCGCCCCGTGACGCGGAGGCGTCCGCCGAGTTCGACGTCGAGCCCTCGCCCGCGCACATGGATCGCGCCCGGCGCGTCGACCGTCAGGTCGAGTTCGGGATCGAACGCCCCGCCGGCCTTGCCCGCGACCGCCTCCTGCGCGAGCCGCGCCTTCACCTGCGGGGGGGCGCCCGTATGGCGGGTTCCCGGCAGGGGTTCGAGCGCCGCTCCGAGCCGTTCGGGCACCCGGACGTCCATGGAAAGGATGCTCACGCGGCCCGCGATCCGCGGGGACCGCGCGAGCGGCCCCGTGACCGTCAGGTCGAGATCGGCGAGGGCGTCGCGGCCCGGCATGTCGACGAGCTTCGCCCGTCGCGCGACGAGACGGAGGTCCGCCGCAGGGCCGGCCGCCCCGGCGAGGCGGATCGTTCCTCCCGCCGACAGCGTGCCGCCCCCCGGCGTCCGCGCCGATGCGCGCTCGATCACCAGCGCCGACCCGCGCGCCGTCGCCCGGACTTCGATCGCTTCGAGCCGTACGCCGTGCAACGGATCGGCGAAGGAGCCGCGGGTCAGGGCGAGCGCGCCCGTCGCTTCCGGTTCGGCGGGCGTGCCGCGGATCCTGAAATCGCCGTCGATCCGGCCCGCCGCCCGTCGCCCCGCCCCGAGCGTCGTCGCGGTGCTCGCGGCTTCGGCCCTGAGCTTGACCACGAGATCGAGAGCCCCTCGCGCCGAAAGCGGGACGGTTCCGTCGATGCGCGCTTCGCCCGCCCGGCCCGCATCGAGCCGCGCCGACACCGCGGCGGCGCCGTCGGCGAAGCGCCCCTCCCCGGTGAGCCGCATGGGGCCGATCCCCGCCGCGCGGGTCGGCTTCGAGTCGAGCCCTTCCACGCGCCAACGGAACGGCCCTTCCGGCCGGTCGCGCGGCCCGCGGAGCCGCGCCTCGGCGTCGAGACGCCCCTGCAGGCCGAGATCGGGAAAGGCGAGGACGGCGGTCCCGAGCGGCAGTTCCTTCACGTCGAGCATGAGGTCGAGATCCTCGCCCGCCGATCCGGCGAGGCGCAGCGTGCCCGTCCCGATCATGCCTTCCGCCTCGACGACGGGGCGGCTCGGATCGCCCCCGAGAGCGCCGCGCAGCCGCAGCGGGCCCTTCAGCCCCGTATCGGCGGCCGCGAGATCCGGAACGTCGAGGGAAACGCGGACGCCTTCGCCCTCCTCCCCGAAACGGCCGTCGAGTGCCAGCGCGAAGGACCGTCCCGCGAGTCGGAGGTCTCGGAACGCGATGGAACTCGGCCCGCGCGCGACGCCGCCCGCAAGCGTGACCGACGCGCCTGCGAGACGTTCCAGCGCGGGAAGGCCCGCCCGGGCGCCGTCGACGCGCCCGGTCAGCTCCGCCTCGATGCGTTCCCGCCGCGGATTGCCGCGCAGCACGGCCTCGACGCGGGCCGCGCCGCCGAGCGGACGTCCCGCGATCCCCGACAAGACGGCGAGATCCGGCGCCGTCGCGACGAGCCGACCGTCGATCCGCCGCAGGCCCGCATCACCCGAGAATTCGAGCGCGAGCGTGTCGGTTTCCGCGCGCAGGGTCTCGATCCGCGCAGCTCCCGGCCCGACATCGGCGCGCAGCGCGAGGGTCGCCCTGCGCCCGATCGCGCGCGCTTCGGCGGGATCGGCGGGCGCGATGCCCGTCGCGGCGAGGTCCGCCCGGGCATCGAGACGGCCCGGCTCGCGGCCGGGCCGGGTCGCGATCCGACCCGTCACCGCCTCGATCCGCCCGCGAGGCGAGACGAGATCGCGCAGCACGAGCTCGCCCTCGACCTGCGGTTCCGTGATCGGCCCGCGAAGCCGGCCGTCGAAACCGAACGTCGCGAGGCTCGCCTCGCCGATCCGCGTGCGGCCGTCGCGCCCGGGCAGGGCGCGCAGACGCGCCGCGAGATCGGCCGTGCCTTGCGCGTCGTAGCTCCCGTCGAGCGTGACTTCCGCCGCGGCGGAGCGGAGGACGAGGCCTTCGAGACGACGCATCCCGTCGCCGGCGAACAGGAGGCCGCCCGTCAGCCGCGTCTCGCCCGCGAAGATCGGTGCCGCGCCCGGCGGAAGCCACGCGCCGATCCGCGCGCTCAGGTCGAGCGCAAGCCGCCGCCCTTCCGGCGTCCGCGTCGTCGTCGCGCGGCCGACCGCGCCGATGTCCGGTCCCGCCGTGAAATCGAGTCGCGCCGAAAAGGCGTCGAGCGGCCCCCGCCCCGCAACGTCGAGCCGGACGGGCGGCAGACCGGGCAGGGCGGCGAAGCGCGCGAAGAGACCCGCTTCGGGTTCGTCGAGCAGAGCGGAGAGACTCAATTCGCCGGTTTCCGGACGATGGTTCAGCCGCAAGGAGAGATCGCCCGCCCGGTCGAGCCGTCGCGCCGCGAGGTCGAGCGTCGCCCCCTCCGCGGTGCCGAGCGAGGCCGATCCGCGCGCCGTGAGGCGTGCGGCGGTGCCCGCCACCCGTTCCCCCAGCACCAATTCGCCGAGCGTGAAGGACCGGACCCGAACCTCGATCGGCGTGGCGGGCAGCAACTGCGCGTCCTCTTCCGGGATCGGCTCGTCCGCCGCGGGCGGCGGCCTCAGCCATTCGAGGCGGTCGATCTCGAGCGTCTCGATCTCCAGCCGCCTTTGCAGCAGCGCCGTCCGCCGCCAGACGATCCGCGCCCGATCGAGCCTCACCGCGACCCCTTCGCGGTCGGAGATCTCGACGTCGCGGATCACCGCATCCGAGGACAGCGCGCCTTCGACCGCGCCGATCGA
>CAYNUN010000121.1:0-6355 GCA_964400345.1 uncultured Methylobacteriaceae bacterium | reverse complement strand
CTAGAACGCGAGCGACCTTACCGCCGCCATGCGCGGCGACAACCCTCATCGGATCGAAAGCATGACGGAACGGACCGGACCGCAGGAACGCCCCATCGATCCTTGGCTCAAGCTCGCCTTGGAAATGGGGCCGCTCGTCCTCTTCTTCCTCGTCAACCGACAGCGCGGGATCTTCGACGCGACGGCGGTGTTCATGGCCGCGGTGGTCGTGTCCCTCGTCGTGATGCGGCGGCTGACGGGCCGCCTGCCGATCATGCCGCTCGTCTCGGCCGTGGTCGTGCTCGTCTTCGGCGGCCTGACCGTCTGGCTTCAGGACGAACTCTTCATCAAGCTCAAGCCGACCATCGTGAACACGATGTTCGGCGTGATCCTGCTCGGCGGCCTCGCCTTCGGACGGTCGCTGCTCTCCCTCGTGCTCGATTCGGTGTTCGAACTGACCGATGAAGGGTGGCGGAAGCTCACCTTCCGCTGGGCGCTGTTCTTCTTCCTGCTCGCGGGCATCAACGAAGCCGTGTGGCGCACGCAGGAGACGGAGTTCTGGGTCAATTTCAAGGTCTTCGGCATCATGCCGCTGACGCTCGTCTTCGCGCTCTCGCAGATCCCGCTGATCATGCGCCACACGGTCGAGAAGAAGGACGAATGACGCCGATTTTGCTGCATTGCAGCAAAATTCTTTTTGCGCGGTAAGTTCTTGGATTCCGGCGATTATCGCCGCGTCGCCTCGGCGATCGCGTCGGCCAGTTTGCCCTTCAGGCTCGCCTCGGTGAGCGGGCCCACATGTTTGTGGACGATCGTGCCCTTGGCGACGACGAAGGTCTCGGGAATGCCGTAGACGCCCCAATCGATCCCCGTCCGCCCGCCGGGATCGACGCCCACCGCGACGAAGGGATTGCCGAGCGCGCCGAGGAAGCGGCGGGCGTTCTCCGGCGAGTCCTTGTAGTTGATGCCGACGAGGCGGATGCGCGGATCCTTGGCGAGTTCGATCAGCAGCGGATGCTCGTCGCGGCAGGGGCCGCACCAGGACGCCCAGACATTGACGACGACGACGCCGTCGTCGAGATCGGCGCGGGCGAGCCCGGGCACGGGTCGGCCGTCGCGCAGCAAGCCCTCCAGAGGGGCGAGGGCGAAGGGCGGGGCCTGACGGCCGATCAGCGTCGACGGCAGTTTCGAAGGATCGCCCGCACCGAGCTGCACGAAGAACAGCGCGGCCAGCATCAGGAAGATCGCCAAGGGCAGGAGCGTGAGGATGCGACGCCGCGGCGTCACGCCGGCGGCTTCCGCGCCGTCGCCGCTTTCGACCCCGCTCAAGAGCCGACCTCCGAACGGCGCTTGACGCCGCGCGCTTCGAACTCCGCCAGCGCCGCCTTCTGGATCCGGTGGTCGATGATCGCGCGTGCGATCAGCCCCCCGATCACGACCACGGCCGCGGCGTAGCTCGCGAGGATGAAGCCCGCATGATGTCCGAGGGATTCGATCATTCCGCGGCCTCGCCGGTCCGTGCGGCGGTCAGACCCAGCGACCGCACGCGGCGGCGCAGGATCTCGTTCCGCATCCCCATGAAGTGAAGCGCCAGAAGCAGGGCCGTGAACGCGCCCGCCATGATGAAGAGCGGCCAGAGCATGCTGGAATGGATGGTCGGCCCGTCGAGACGGATCACGCTGGCGGGCTGGTGCAGCGTGTTCCACCAGTCGACCGAGAATTTGATGATCGGGATGTTGACGAAGCCGACCAGCGTGAGCACCGCGACCGCGCGGCCCGCACGGGCCGGGTCTTCGAAGGCGTTCCACAGCGCCATGATCCCGCAATACATCAGGAACAGCACCAGCACCGACGTGAGCCGCGCGTCCCAGACCCACCAGGTGCCCCACATGGGCTTGCCCCAGAGCGACCCGGTGACGAGGCAGAGCAAGGTGAAGGCCGCGCCGAGCGGCGCCAGCGCCTTCGCCGAAACGTCGGCCAAGGGATGCCGCCAGACCAGCGTGCCGAGCGCGGAGATCGCCATCAGCGAATAGCTCGCCATCGCGAGCCAGGCGGACGGCACATGGATGTACATGATCTTGACCGTGTCGCCCTGCTGATAGTCGTCGGGCACGACGGTGAAGACCATCCACAGGCCGACGGCGAACAGGGCGGCGCTCAACGTCCCGGTGATCGGAACGCCGTAGCGGGCGAGACGGAGGAAGTTGGCGGGATTGGCGTATCGCAACATGGCGAACCCGTTTGTAAAGCCCGCCGGACGTCGCCGCAATGCGACGCGGCCGCCGGGCCGGCCCTTTTCCGATCATTCGTCGAGAAGGCGGCTCCTCGCGGGCAGGCCGAGCGCGATGCGCAGGCCCGCCGCCCTGTATTTCGCATATTCGAGCGCGAGAAGCCTGAAGGTCGCGAGATTCCGATGCCGATCGGCGGGATCGAAGCTCGCCGCGACCACGGGGAAGGGCACGAGGCGCAGTTCCGGCGCGGCGGCGCGCAATTCCGCGAGGCTGCGCGGCATATGCCAGTTCGACGTGACCACCACGAGCGAATCGAGCGCGTTCCGCCGCGCCCAGGCCGCCGTCTCCAACGCATTGCCGACGGTGTTCATCGCCCGGCGGTCGAGATCGACGCAGCAGTCGAGCAGCGGCCTCAGCTGCGGCTCGCGCTTGGCGATCTCCTCGGCCGTGGTGCGCGCATTCACGCCCGTGATGAGCAGCCGGCGGCCGAAGCCTTCCGTCAGCAGCCGCGCGGCGTCGCCGATGCGTTCGGCCCCGCCCGTCAGGGCGACGACGGCGTCGGCCCGTTCGGCGGGGGCATGTTCGGTGGTGGCGAGCGAACGCACGAAGATGCCGAAATCCGTTGCCGCGAAGCCCGCCGCGACGGCGATGAGGACGGCCGTGATCTTCAACGGCCGCCGAAGGGCGTTGCGGATCGCCGCGACGCCCGTCATGCGATGGTCCGCAGGGTCCGGCGCACGGTTGCGCGCGAGACGAGCCCCGTCAGCAGCGCCACGCAGACGGTGACGGCGACCACGGCGACATAGCCCGCGCCCTCGAGCACGAAGCCTCCGAACAGCGCCTCGATCTGGTCGCCGCCCGGCGTGGCCGTCCACGCTCCCGCGCCGAGCTGCGCCAGCACGAAGAACAGCACCGCCGCACCGCCGCCGATCGCGCCGCCCTCGAGCCCGAGACGCAGGAAATGGCGCTGGAACTCGTCGGCGATGTAGCCGTCGCTCG
The DNA here is from genome assembly GCA_964400345.1 of uncultured Methylobacteriaceae bacterium. Classification (GTDB taxonomy): domain Bacteria; phylum Pseudomonadota; class Alphaproteobacteria; order Rhizobiales; family Beijerinckiaceae; genus JAIXZO01. Next base: position 3,146 of record CAYNUN010000121.1, on the reverse strand, counting down.
CGCCGACGAAATGCAGCACTTCGATGATGTCGCGATTGCCCGCCATCGCGCCGCGCGTCGCGAAGGCCACCGTGAGCGAGGTCGCCGTCAGCACGAGAACGAGAACGCCGAGCGCGAGCGCCACGACGGAATTCGCCATGGTCGCGAGACGCTGCGTCCAGAGGCGGTGATCGTCGAGCACGGCGTTGCGCACCTGATCGGAGAGCGCCTTGCGCAGGCTCGCGAGATCGGCCGACCGCCCGTCCTGCAGCTTCACGACGATGAGCCGCGGAATGGGCAGCTCGTCGAAGGCGAGGCCGCTGCCGAGCCAGGGTTCGAGCAGCCGTTCGGATTCCTCGCGGCTGTAGGCGCGGACGGATTCGACGCCGTCGGTCGCGCGGGCCAGCGCCGCCGCGCGGTTCACGTCCTGATCGACATTGCGCCCGGTGACGGGCCGCACCTGAATGGTGATCTCCGTCGCCACCGAGGACCGCCATTCCGAGGACGCCGAGAAGACGAGCTGCGCCGCGCCCGCGGTGAGCCCGGCGAGGAAGGTCATGATCGCGATGACCGTCACCAGCGCCCGGCCCGAGATGGAGGACGCGGGCACCAGCGGCATCGCGCCTTCGCCCGCACGGCGTTCGCCGCGCCGCGTCCTGATCGCCTCGAGGAGAGCCGCCGCCGCCCGCATGCGCTACTCGTAGATGTGCAGTCGGCCGTCGCCGAGCACGAGACGCCGCGCGTCCTGGTGCTGGTCCATCAGGCCGATGTCGTGGGTGGCGATGACGATGGCGGTGCCGAGCTTGTTGAGCTCCATGAACAGGCGCAGCAGGCGCCGCGCGAGGGACGGATCGACATTGCCCGTCGGCTCGTCGGCGAGCAGCAGGTCGGGCTTGACGATCAGCGCGCGGGCGATGGCGGCGCGCTGCTTCTCGCCGCCCGAAAGCACCTGCGGGAAGGCGTGCAGCCGGTCGCCGAGACCGACCCAGCGGATCAGCTCCATCACCTCCGACCGATACCCCGCCTCCTCGCGCCCCTGCACCCTGAGCGGCAAAGCAACGTTTTCGTAGAGCGTGAGATGATCGAGCAGGCGGAAATCCTGGAACACCACGCCCATGCGCCGCCGCAAGCCGGTGAGCGTCTCCTTCTCGATCCGCGTCACGTCATGGTCGAACAGGCTGATCAGCCCGCGCGTCGGCCGCAGCGACAGGAGAATGAGACGCAGCAGCGTCGTCTTGCCGGCGCCGGAGGGCCCCGTCAGGAATTGGAACGACCGCGGCGCGATGGTGAAGCTGAGGTCCCGCAGGATCTCCGATCCCATCCCGTAGCGCAGCCCGACATTCTCGAAGCGAACCACGTGACCGACCCGAATTTCCGTCCCGACCGGGGCGCGCGGCGGCGCGCGCCTTCGACGAAACCCTTACCCTTGTTCGCCCGCAGGGCAAAGCGGGTCCGATCGCGCGGAAGAGTGTTGCCGGCGAGGCGCGGGCCGTGCATGACGGTTCGAGAAGCCCGAACCGGGCGAAAAAGGACGCATCCATGGCCGAGCAAAGGCATGTGCGGGTCCTCTTCGGCGAAGAGGAACTCGCGAAGCGCAACGTCGAGATCGCGCAGGACATCGCGGCGCGCCGCCCGGAAAACCTGCTCGTCATCGCGGTGCTCAAAGGCAGCTTCATGTTCGCCGCCGACCTGATGCGCGAACTCCACCGCGCGGGCCTCACGCCGCAGGTCGAATTCATGCATATGGCGAGCTATTACGAGGGCACGGTCTCGACGGGCCACGTCACGATCCTCAAGGACGTCGAAAGCGACGTGCGCGACCGCGACGTGATCCTGGTCGACGACATCCTCGAATCCGGCCGCACCCTCGCTTATGCGAAGGATCTGCTGACGGCGCGGGGCGCGCGCGTCATCACCTGCTGTCTGCTCGAAAAGCCCGTGAAGCGGGCCGTCCAGATCAAGGCGGACATCGTCGGCTTCGAATGTCCCGATCTTTTCGTCGTCGGCTACGGCATGGACGTCGCGCATTCCTTCCGCGAACTGCCCTTCGTCGGCGTGATCGAGACGGGCGACGGGCTCAGTTGAGCATCACGATCGCCGCGTTGAGAAGCGTCGCGAAGGCGACCCACAGCGGATAGGGCGCGAGCAGCGCCGCGGCGATCGCGTCGAGCCGCGCGAAGGCCATGATCGTGGCGACGATCAGCGCGAAGAACGGCACGATCACCACGAGGCCGAGCGGCGGGCTCGCCAGCCCGAAAAAGACGATCGACCAGAGCGCGTTCAGCACCAGCTGCGCGCAGAACAGCATGATCGCCCGCCGCCGCAGGCCCCCCGCCTCCTCGATGCGCAGGATGCGCTGGAAGCTCACCGCCATCAGCGTGAAGAGCAGCGTCCAGGCGACCGGAAAGACCCAATTCGGCGGCGTGAAGAAAGGCTTTTCGAGCTGCGCATACCAGGTCGGGATCCGCGGCCCCGTCGCCGCTCCGCCGATCACGCTCGTCGCGGTCACGAGCGCCGCGGCGACGAGCACGTAGATCCAACTCTTCGAAAGCGGCTTGAGGGCGTAGCGTTTCATCCTCGCCATCTGGGGCGGCGCGGCCCCGCGGGCAAGGTCCGGGGCTCTCCGGTCCAATGGTCGAGAAAGGCGTCGAGCCAGCGATGCACCGCCGCGTCGTGGCGATACCATCCCTGCAGATGCTCGTGACGGGCGCGGGCGCCGGGCATCGCCATCCGGTCATGCGCGCGGATCGTCCAGCGGCACATCATCGCATAGGTGACTTCGGGGTGGAATTGCAGCCCGAAGGCGTTGTCCCCGACGCGGAAGGCCTGATTGGCGAAGATCTCCCCTTCGGCGAGATTGGCCGCGCCGGGCGGAACCTCGAAGCCCTCGCGATGCCAATGATAGACGTGGTCGGGCCAATCGACGCCGATCTCGTCGGAGAACCGCTCGCCCTCTCGGGTCGGATTCAACCGGTAATAGCCGATCTCGGCATGGCCTTCGGGATGTTTCTCGACCCGTCCCCCGAGGAGGTTGGACAGCATCTGCGCGCCGAGGCAGAGCCCGAGAAACGGCTGGCCCGCGTCGAGCACGGTCCCGATCCAGTCCGTCTCGCGGCGGATCCAGGCTTCGGGATCATTGGCGCTCATCGTCCCGCCGAAGATCACCG
>CAYNUN010000120.1:0-6364 GCA_964400345.1 uncultured Methylobacteriaceae bacterium | reverse complement strand
GAGGATCGCCGTCGTCGAGCCGCCGTATTGCGCCCCGTAGAAGATGCCCGCGAGCATGATCAGCCCGGAGACGGGCTCGAGCTGGAAGGTCAGCGGCAGCAACATCGCCACCGTCGCGACGGGGCCGATGCCGGGCAGCACGCCGATCAGCGTGCCCACGAGGCAGCCCACGAGCGCGAAGAGCAGGTTCATCGGGGTCAGCGCCACCCCGAAACCGAGCGCGAGATTGGCGAAGACGTCCATCACGTCACCGGCCAGATCGGCATCGTGAGCGAGAGGCCGTAGGAGAAGATCAGCACGCTCGCCCCCGCCAGCACCGCCGCGGCGATCAGGACGCCGAGCAGGCTCTGTCCCTTCAGCGCGAAACTGCCGATGCCGACGACGAGGAAGATCGTCAGCACCAGCCCCAGCCTTTCGATGCCGAAGCCGAAGGCGCAGACCGCGGCCGTGATCGCGATCAAGGGCCGCAGCGCCCCGTCGGGCCAGGACGCGCCCTCCTCGTCCTCGGGCATCAGCAGACCCTTGAGCATGGTCAGCACCCCGAGCCCGAACAGCGACCAGGCCACGAGCAGCGGCACATAGCCCGTGCCCATCCGCACCGCGGTCCCGACCCGGAAATTCCGGCCGAGCCACAGCGCGAGCAGCGCCACCGCGACGAAGACGAGGCCCGAAAGCACGTCCTTGTCACGGATGATGCGCGAGACGCTTCGACGGAAAGCCGCCATGCCGTCCTCACTCCTTCGGCGGAATGATCGGCAGCAGCAGGTAGGATTCCCGCTCGCCGCCTGCATGGATCGTGTTGGTCCCCGAATTGTAGTCGGCGTGATAATGCGTGTAGTGCACGCTGCCGACGCCGTCGCGGGGCTGCACGTCGAGCCGGATCCGGTGGCCCTTCTTGAAGCGCATGCTGGTCGGCCAGATCTCCACGTCGACGGGGACGATCTCGCCCGGCTTCAACGGCAGCCGCCGCTTGTGCTTGTGATAGGGCCGGTAGGGCAGGCTCAGCTCGGGATCGAGCTCGCGATGCGACACGCGGAGCCAGCCCTTGGCGACCGGCACCTGCTGGCCCTGCTGGCCGACTTCCCACACGTCGTTCCCGTCGGGGTCGATGTTCCGGATCGTGAGGAACAGGTCCATGTCCTCCGTCGAGCTCTCCACCCAGATGCGCGCGGCCACGGGGCCCGTCACCTCGGTGTCCTCGGTCAGAGGCGGCGTCTCCAGCGAAATGCCCATGCCCGCCATCATCGCGCCCGCCGCGAGGAAGGTCGAGGAGGCCGAAGCCGAGCCCGCCTTGCCCGAACCGCTGGCGAAATAGGTGCGCGCATCGGGCGTCGCGGGATTGCTCTCGCGCACGAGACGCGCCGAATTCTTCGCCGCGCCTTCGGGCGGCGGCGAGAGGTCGAAATGGAACTTGGTCCATTGCGTGCGGGCGATGGGCCATTCGTTCTCATGGCGCCATTCGCCGTTCCCGCCCCCGCCGTGGCGGACCCACAGCCGCACCGGCGGCTCGTCCATCACGCCGTTGTCGATGCCCTTCAGCCAATGGTCGAGGAAGCGCAGCTGATCATGTCGGCCGTCCTCCGTGTAGAACGGATGGACGTGGTTGCCCGCATGCATGCGCAGCTTCTTGTGCTTGGAAGCGGCGCGCGTGAACCCTTCGGTATTGCCGCGCATATGCAGGCCCATGCCCGACCAGTTGCCCGCCGAGAACAGCGGAACGGTGATCTTGTCCCACTGGGCCTGTTCGCCGCGCTGCGTGCCGTTGTCGAGGCTGTTCCGGATCCATTTCCAGAGCTGATGGGACTCGAACGTGTCGGGATTGCCCTCCCGCGCCCGGCCCAGAAGATGATGGCACAGATGCGTCACGTACCAGTTGGTCATGAACTGGTTGAGGATGCCGCCGTGGAACAGCGCGTCGCGATAGATGTCCGCGAAGCCCTCCCACGGCACGATCGCCGCGAGGCCCTTCGGCTGATGGTTCGCCACGAACCACTGGTTGATCGCGAAATAGGAGATGCCGAGCAGCCCCACCTTGCCGTTCGACCAGGGCTGTTCGGCCGCCCATTCGATCGAATCCGCGAAGTCGAGCGATTCCGCATAGGAGAAGGCGTCGAAGGCGCCGGGCGAGCGGCCGGTGCCGCGCGCATCCACGCGGATCGCGATATAGCCCTTGGGCACCCACCATTCCGGGTTCACCGTCTCCCAATTCATCATCGGGTTGGGCTTTTCCTCGAGATCCTCCGGCGGAACCCAGACCTTGTCCTTCTGATACGGCCCGAGATTCATGATCACGGGGAAACGGCCGGGGCCGTCGGGACGGAAAATGTCGGCCTTGAGCGTCGCACCGTCCCGCATGCGGATGGAGACGTCCTTCTCCACGATGATCCCGTGCTCGTCGCGGCTCATGGTCATGGTCTTCTGCGGTGCGCCCACGTTTCGGCTCCGTCCTCATCGGCCGTTTCGGCCGCCTTGTTCTGGGAAAGACGCCCGCCCGGATGGGGCGGGCGCTCGATGTCGCGCCGCGCGCGAAGCGCGGGGAAGAGCGGGGGCGGTCGCCCTCACTCGAGCTTGATGTCGGCTTCCGCGACGAACTTGCGCCAGGTGTCGATTTCGCTCTTCAGCCAAGCGCGCGCTTCGGCGGGCGAAGCGGTCGGCGCGGCCGTGCCCATGGCGCGGGTCAGCGCAGCCTTCACGTCGTCGGAGGCGAGCGCCTCGTTGACCGCGGCGGCGATGCGCGCCTGCACGTCCGGCGGCGTGGCGGCGGCCGCGAACAGGCCCTGCCAGTTGAACGTGCCGATACCCGCGAAGCCCAGTTCCGTCATCGTCGGCACGTCCGGGAATTCCGGCATGCGCTTGTCGGTGATGACGGCGAGCGGCTTGATCGTGCCCGCGCGGACGAGACCCGCGACGCTGGCGACGTTGATGAAGGCCCAATGCACGTCGCCGTTGGAGAGGTCGCCCACCATGCCGGCCGCACCCGTCCGGGCGGGGACATGCACCGAGTCGAAGCCCGCACGCTTGGCGAAGATCGCCGCGTCGTAATGCGGATAGCTGCCGATGCCCGCGCTGGTGTAGCGGACCTTGCCGGGGTTCTTCTTGGCGTGGTCGATCAGTTCCTTGAGCGACTGGGGCTTGAAGTCGCCCGCCGTCGTCGCGCCGACGAAGGCCGGGATCACCGCAAGACGCGCCACCGCCGTGATCTGCGTCTCATAGTCGAACTTCATCTTGTCTTTGTAGATGATCGGCGTGATCGCATTGGTCGAGACGTTGCCGACCATCAGCGTATGGCCGTCGGGACGCCCCTTCAGGATCTCCTCCATCGCGAGGATGCCGAAGGCGCCCGTCTTGTTTTCGACCACGACCGGCTGGCCGAGCGTGACGCGCATGCGGTCGGCGATCACGCGCGCGACGATGTCCGTCGCGCCGCCGGGCGCATAGGGCACCACCAGCTTCACCTGGCGGTTGGGGAAGGGTTCCGATTGAGCCTTGGCGGCGAACGGGGCCGCCACGGACAGGATGACGGCCGCGGCCGTCAGAAATGATCTGCGCATGGGATGTCCTCGGGTTGCGACGTCGAACGAAAAAGGCCGCCCGTTCAGGCGGCCTTGATTCCGTGGAGGCTGTGGGAAGTGTCCTTGCAGGTGAAGAAGAGAACGTCTCCGTCTTCGCCCGCTTTCCCCTCATGCAGCGTGTTCGAGGGGATATAGAGGACCGAGCCGGCCGGGACTTGGTGCTTCACCCCTCCGACCGTGGCGTGGAACGTCCCCTCGAGGATGTAGATCCACTGCTCGTTCGGATGGGAATGCGCCACCGCGCCCGTGCCCTTCGGCATCCTCATCAAGGCGATCATCATCTTGTCGCCTTCGACGCAGACGCCTTCCGCCGTCGAATAGGCCGGACCTCCCATGATGGGGTCGATCTTCGCCAATTCGTACATGTAACGCCCGGGCTGAGCCCGGACCGCACCGGGCGTACGCGCGCCCGACGAGGCCTTGGCCTTGTCTTCGTCAGCCATCGATTTCCTCCGTGCCTCGGCTTTCGGAGAGCCTCGGCTTTTTGTTTATGGAGGGAGCGTAGTGGCCCGCCGCCGCGCGGCGCAAGACACGAAATGATCCGCTGAGATTATAAGTTGTTATTTCGGTCAGTACTTTTTTTGATGCACGAAAACCGCATGATCGGGCACGCCGAAGCCGGCGGGGGCCGAGGCCCGGAAGGCTCCTCAGACGTCGAGTCCCGTAGGCGGAACGATGCCCCGCGGCAGCGGATCGGCGTCCCAGAACCTCGCCTCGTTCCCGCTCAGCACGGCGTCGATCGCCGCGCCGAGGCTCGCGGGCTCCAGGATCGAGATCCGCAGCGCCGCGATGCCGTTCGCCTCCAGCCTTTCACGCGCCGTGCGCGCGCTTTTCGGCGTCGCGAAGGAGGCTTCGGAGAGCAGCGCGAAGGTCTTCCCGCCGGCGCGGAAGGCGAGGTCCACTTTCAGGAAATCCGCCGTCTCCGGCGCACGCTCGGGTCCGGGAGGCGGCGCGAAGAGATGCGCACGGGGCAGCGGCGCGGGCGCGGAGGTCCACCAGTCGGCGGCGCGATAGAGGCCGCGGAACGCCGCGACCTTGCGGAGAAACGCTTCGTCCGCGCCGTCGAGCATCGCGCGGATGCGGGCGAAATAAGCGTCGATGAAGGCGAGCGTCGTCCGGTCCCACGGCGAGCACAGCGCCTTGAAATGGACGCGCGCGGGGTCCTTGGGCGGGCTGTCGCCGTCCTCGTCGGTCAGGCCCGCGATTTCGTAGCGGAGGCCGTGCAGCCGCACCGTCGGTATCCCCGCATCGACGAAGGGCACGTCCGTTTCGAGCCGCAGGCCGCGCGATGAAAAGCCCGCGACCCGCAGATCGGCGAAGGACCAGACGTCCGCCGCATAGGGCACGAGATCGACCGAACGGATTCTCAGCAGCATCGGGAGGCCTCCGAGAGGCTCAATGCCGGGCTTCGGGGTGCCAGATCAAGAGCCGCGCGCGGACGAGTTCGAGCCCCCGGATCACGATCATGCCGAGCAGCGCGATTTCGATGATGCCCGCAAAGACGCCGACCGAGTCCGCGAAACGGCCCGCCTGGATCATCGCGCCGCCGACGCCGCGTCCGCCCATCAGCATCTCGGTGACCACGGTCGTGATCATCCCGACGGGAAGCGCGATCTGAAGGCCCGTGAGGATCTGCGGCGAGGCCAGCGGCAGGATGACCTCCCACAAAAGGCGGTTCTCCTTGGTCCCCAGCGCGCGCGCCGACCACAGCGGCCATTTGTCGACGTTCTTCGTGCCCGCATGCGCCGCCATCACGATCGGGAAGAAGCACGAGAACACGACCATGGTGATCTTGGACGTGTCGTAGATGTCGAACCACAGGATGAAGATCGGCACGAAGGCGACCTTCGGCATCGGAAAGCCGATCGACACCAAAGGCTCGAAGAACCAGCCGACGAGCTTCTTGCGCGCCATCAGGATGCCGAGCGGAATGCCGAGCGCGGCTGCGATCAGGAAGCCCGTCAGCGCCCGATAGAGCGTGAGGCCGAGATCGACGAAGACCGTCCCGCCGACGGCGTCCTCGTAAAGCCGGGCAAGCACCTCGCTCAGCGGCGGCAGCAGGAAGGGATGCACGAGGCCGAGCCGCGTCGAGGCCTCCCACAGCGCGAAGACCGAGAGCAGCACCGATGTCTGAACGAGAAATCCCGTCCCGAAACGGGATTCGCCCTTTTTGGCGGGGCGGACATGGCCGGCGTCGAGCGCGCTCATGATTGCTCCTTCCAATGCAGCCGGCCGGCCGCGAAGACGGCATAGACCCGGTCGGCGGCGAAGCCGATGCCGGCGACCGCGAGAATGACCGCGAACATCGCCGGGTAATTGCCGCCGTCCCCGAGGGTTCCGATCAGGAAGCCGAGCCCGTCCTTCGCGATCACGAATTCCGAACTGACCATGAGGATGAAGGAGAAGGCGAGCGCCGTGCGGCAGCCCGCAAGAATGTCGGGCAGCGCGGCGGGCAGGATCACCTCGCGCAGGATCTCGAACCGGCTCGCCCCGAGGCTCGACGCCGACCAGAGCAGCACCTGCCCCACGCCGCGCGCGCCGTTGTAGGTGCTGACGATCACGGGCAGCAGACAGCCGAGAAAGATCAGGAACACCTTCGAGGAATCGCCCAGCCCGAACCAGATCATCACCAGCGGGATCAGCGCCGATTTCGGCATCGGATAGAAGATCCGCACGATCGGGTTGATCAGCCAGAGGAAGACCCGGTTCGTCGCCATGAACAGGCCGATCAGAATGCCGAGCACGACAGCCGCCCCCAGCCCCGCCGCGGCCCGCGACAGCGACTAGTAGGC
>CAYNUN010000119.1:0-6369 GCA_964400345.1 uncultured Methylobacteriaceae bacterium | reverse complement strand
CGCGGCGATCACCAGCGCCGCCGCGCCGTCGGAGACGAGCGAGCAGTCGGTGCGCTTCAACGGCCCCGCGACGAATGGATTCTTCTCGCTTTCCTGCCGGCAGAAATCGAAGCCGAAATCCTTGCGCATCTGCGCATAGGGATTCGCGACGCCGTTGCGGTGGTTCTTCGCCGCGATGGCGGCGAGCGCGTCCGACTTGTCGCCGTGGCGCTGGAAATAGGCGGCCGCGATCTTGCCGAAGACGCCGGCGAAGCCCGCGGGCGTGTCGCCGTCCTCGGGCAGATAGGAGGCGCGAAGCAGGTTCCGGCCGATTTCGGGGCCGGGGGTCTTCGTCATCTGCTCGACGCCGACGACGAGCACGAATTTCGCGGCGCCCGCGGCGATCGATTTCAGCGCCTGATGCACGGCGGCGGAGCCCGTCGCGCAGGCGTTCTCGACGCGGGTGGCGGGCTTGAAGCGGAGATCGGGGCTCGCCTGCAGCACGAGGCCCGCGGTGAATTCCTGCGCGGAGAAGCCCGCACCGAAATGCCCGAGCACGATCTCGTCCACCTCGGCGGCGGTGATGCCCGCATGGGCGAGCGCGTCCTGCGCGACGCGGACGATGAGGCTTTCGACGGTTTCGACGTCCAACTTGCCGAAGGGGGTGTGGGCCCAGCCCACGATGGCGGCGGTCATGGCGGTCTCCTCGCCCGGATCTCCGGGCCCGAACCTTGTCGCCGCGGAGTGTGGTCCCTCGCCGAGCGGCGGGCAAGCCGCAGGATCGCGCACGGGCCGTGCGCGGAAACGCGCGTCAGGGACCGAGCAGCAGCAGGCCGACGCCGAAGACGATCAGCGCCATGCCCGCATATTCGCGCAGCGTCGTCGTCTGGGCGAAGAGCCTGCGCGAGACGGCCTGCGCCATGATCACCTCGACCAGCGCGAGGGTGCGGACCGCGGCCGCGCTCGTCAGCGCGAAGCCGATGAACCAGAACTGCGACGCGAAGGCGCCCATGAAGCCCGCGAAGATCGACCCGCGCCACGCGCCGAAGCTGCGCGTGAGCGCGCCGCGGTCGAAAAGCCCCATCCAGACCAGAAGCAGCACGCTCTGGACGCCGAGCGACCAGGCGAGGACCGTGGTGGCGCGCAGCACGAAGGAGGCGTCGTCGAGCGTCGTGATCGCGCCGCGGAACGCGACCGCCGCGAAGCCGAACAATCCGCCCGCGACGATGCCGAACACGGCCGCGCGCAGGCCGCCGCCTTCGCGCACGACGCCGGGCTTCCAGGCGGTGAGCACGACGCCGAAGGTCGCCACGAGGACCGCGATCGTGCCGGAAAGCGTCAGCCTCTCGCCCAGAAGAGCGACGCCGAACAGCGCCGTCTGGACCGGTTCGGTCTTGATATAGGCGGTGGTGAGCGCGAAGGAGCGCTCCTTCATCGCCGCCAGCATCAGCCCCGTCGCGCCGATCTGGGCGACCGCGCCCGCGAGGATGAAGCCGAAATGCGAGGCGTCGACGCTCGGCACCGCCTCGCCGCCGACGAAGGAGACGAGGGCGAGGAAGACGAGCGCGAAGGGAAAGCCGTAGAGGAAGCGGACCTGCGTGGCGCCCACCGTGCCGATGGTCGCGGTGAGATTGCGCTGCATGGCGTTGCGCGCGGTCTGGGCGGCGGCGGCGACGAGCGTCGCGAAGATCCAGAGAGAGGTCACGAGGTCACGCCCGAAACGACCGGGACGACGCGGCTTCGGCCTCGGTCCCGCCTTGATCGCTGCGTAGCAGCGGGGCGCGGCCTAGGCAAATCGTCGAGGCGGCGCTAGGACTTCGGGAGCGGAACGCGGCTCCGGGCGATTTCCTTTCGGGACGGTGCGGACACGGTGATGCGCAAGCGGCTTCTCTCCCTGTTCGGCCTCGTCGCCGCCGTCTGCGCCTTCGCGCCGGGCCGCGTCGACGCGGCTCCGATGCTGCTCGCCGATCTCGAAACCGGACATGTGCTCGAATCCGAAGAGCCGACGCGCATCTGGCACCCCGCCTCGATCACCAAGCTGATGACGGTCCATGTGGCCCTGACCGAGATCCGGGCGGGGCGGCTCACCATGGACACGCGGCTTGTCGCCTCGCCCGAGGCCGTGCGGATCCGGCCCTCCAAGATCGGCATCAAGCCGGGCGAAAGCCTCACGCTCCGGGACGCGCTGCGGCTGTTGATGGTGAAATCCGCCAATGACGTCGCGATCATGGTCGCCGAACATGTCGGCGGGTCGGTGGAAGGCTTCGCCGACATGATGAACCGCCAGGCGGCCGCGATGGGCATGCGCGAAAGCCGCTTCGTGAACCCGCACGGCTTCGCGGCCGAGGGGCATCGCAGTTCCGCGCGCGACATGGCCGTGCTGGCCCGCCGGCTCCTTCTCGATTTTCCCGAGCATCGCGATCTCTTCGCCATCGGCGCGCTCAAGCTCGACGACGCGGTGATGGAGAACACCAACGGCATCATCGGCCGCTATGCGGGCGCGACGGGCATGAAGACGGGCTTCGTCTGCGCCTCGGGCTTCAACGTGGTCGCGACCGCGCGGCGCGACGGCCGGGAACTCGTCGTCGTCGTGCTGGGTTCGCCGAGCGCGGCCGAGCGGACGCTGCAGACCATGGCCCTGCTCGATGCGGGCTTCGCACGGCGTTCGAGGGGACCGACGCTCGATTCGCTGACGTCGCCCGAAGCCGGGGACCCGCCCGACATGCGGGAAGCGATCTGCGGCGGCCGGGGGGCCTCCATGGGCGAGAATTCGGACCCCGCGCAGCCCGTCGCCGCGGCGACCGCCGCCGCTTCCCCGGACGGCGCGGCGAGCACGCCCGTTCCCGCGACGGCCGCGGCGGGCGCGACCCAGCGCCCGCGGCTCGGACCCCGCGAAAGCTTCGTGCCTCTGCCCGTCACGATCCACCGCCCGCCGGCCGAGGTCGCTCGGACGCCGACGCCCGGGCCGCGCCCCGGGACCACGACGACGACGACCGCAGCGGCGACGAAGACGGCCGCCGCCGCCGCCGCGAGGCCCGACGCCGCGGGCCGGCCGCAACCCGCCGCCAAGGCGGAGCCGGAGACCAAGCCCGAACCCGGTCGGCGCGCGCGCTCCGCGCCGCAGCCGGGGGATGCGTCGGAGAATCCTCCTCCCCCCGCCGAACGGGCACGCACGCCGCAGCCCGAGACGCCCCGCGCCGCCGCGCCGCCGAAACCCGCTGCCAAGCCTGCCGCCGCCGCGACGCCCGAGCGCGCGGAGGCCGCCAAGCCGAATACCGCACCACGCACGAATGCTCCGCCGCGGACGAGCGCCGCGCCCGCAGCCGCAGCGACGCCGGACCGCGCCGAAGCCGCCAAGGCGAACGTCGCCCCGCGGACGCCCGCGCCCCCGAGGACGAACGCCTCGCCCGGAGCCGTCGCGACGCCCGCCCGCCCCGGGCCCGGCGAGAAGGCCGCCGAGACGGAGGCCGCGCCTTCGGGCGGCGTCCTCAACCTTCCGCCGCGCAATCCCGCGCTCTCCGACCGCAGCCGCTGACCTCCGGGAGTGCGCCGATGACCGTTCCGACCGCCAGGGCGCAGGCCGCCGCGGGCATGGCCTTCGCGCTCGGCGGCGCGGTGTTCTACGGCGTCAACATCGCCTATGTGCGGATGGCGGCGGATGCCGGCGTGACCGGAGCGCTGATGGTCGCCTGGCGGGTCTTGCTGATGGCGGGGCTCGCGGCTCTGTTCGCGGCGGCGCTGAGCAAGGGCCTCGCCGAGGGCCTCTCCGTTCCCCGCAAGGAGCGCTCGGCCGTCCTCGCCACGGGGATTTCGAGCGCGGCGGTGGCGCTGTGCTACATCACCTCCGTCGCCTTCGTGCCGGTGACCGTGGCCGCGGTGATCTTCTACACTTTCCCCGTCCTGATCGTGCTCGCCACGCCCTTCGTCGAGAAGCGGCCGCTGACGCCCGCCATGATCGGCGTCGTGCTCGTCGCCTTCGCGGGCGTCGTGCTGGTGGTGGGTCCCGCGCTGGGCGGTCTCGATCCTTTCGGAACCGCGCTCGCCTTCGGCGCGAGCGTGGCCGCGGTCTGGCAATTCTTCGCCGCGTCCCGCGCGCCCGAGACGAGCGCGGTCGCGAAGATCTTCTGGATCCAGCTCGTGATGCTGCCCGCCGCCGCGGCGGCCGCCTGGGCGCTCGGCGGATCGCTGTCGCCCGCGGTCTTCACGGCCGCGCCCTTCGCGGTGTTCATGACGATCGGCCTCTATGTCGTGGCCTTCATCTTCCATATGGCGGCGTTGACGCGCATCGCGCCTTCGGCGGCGGGCCTCGCCTTCTGCGCCGAACCGCTGGTCGCGGCGATCTCGTCGGCCGTCCTGCTCGACGAGCGCGTGTCGGCGCTCCAATATGCGGGCGGTGCGCTGGTGATCGCGGCGATCGTCGCGAATGTCCGGATCGAGAACCGCGCCGCCGCTTCCTCCTCCAATGCTCCGTCCTCCGCCGCCGAGACCGCGCGATGACCGATCCTCGTCTCGAACCGATCCCGCTCGCCGTCCTCACGGGCTTTCTGGGCGCGGGCAAGACCACGCTGCTGAACCGCCTTCTCGCCGACCCCGCCATGGAGGGCACGGTCGTCGTCATCAATGAATTCGGCGAGATCGGGCTCGATCATCTCTTCGTCGAAGCGAAGGGCGAGAACACGGTGCTGCTGTCCTCGGGCTGCCTGTGCTGCACCGTGCGCGGCGAACTCGTCTCCACCCTCGAGGATCTGCTGCGCGACCGCGACAACGGCCGCCTCGCCTTCCGCCGCGTCGTGGTGGAGACGACGGGCCTCGCCGATCCCGCGCCCGTGCTTCAATCCGTGCTGTCGCATCCTTATCTCGCGCTGCGCTTCACGGTCGACACGGTCGTCACGCTGGTCGATGCGGTGAACGGCGAGGGAACGCTCGACGAGCATGTCGAAGCGGTGAAGCAGGCGGCGGTCGCGGATGTTCTGGTCCTCACCAAGAGCGACCTGCCCGCAGGGGCGGCCGCGGCTCCGTCATCGGCGAAGCGCCTGCGCGCGCTGAACCCCCATGCGCCGCTCCTCGACGCCGCGAAGGGCGAGGCGACGCCCGCCGCCCTGTTCGGACGCGGCTTCGACCCGACGCGCAAGATCGCCGACGTCTCGGGCTGGCTGGCGGCGGCGGCGGAGGACGACCATTCCGGGCATGACCATCCCCTGCCCGGCGACGGGCAGGACAAGGCGGATCCGAACCGGCACGACGCCCATATCCGCGCCTTCTCGCTCGTGTCGGACCGTCCGGTGCGCGGCGCGGCGCTCGAACTGTTCCTCGACCTGCTGCGCTCGGCGCACGGCCCGAATCTCCTGCGCGTGAAGGGGCTCGTGGCGCTCGAGGATCCGGCCGACCGGCCGCTTCTGCTGCACGGGGTGCAGCACGTCTTCCATCCGCCCGTGCTGCTGCCCGCCTGGCCCGATACGGACCGGCGGACGCGCCTCGTCTTCATCACGCGCGATCTCGACGAGGCCTTCGTGCGCGGCCTGTGGGACGCGCTGTCGGGCGTGCCGCGCGTCGATGCGCCGGACGCCGCGGCGCTCGCCGACAATCCGCTGTCGTTGCGGGGAGGCTGAGCGCCTCCCCGGCCGCACCTCGCCTCACGCGACGTCGAGGACGATCTCGCCGAGGCCCTCCACGGCCCCGGTCATGCGTTGGCCGCGATCGACCCGGCCGACGCCTTCCGGCGTGCCGGAGAAGATCACGTCGCCCGCCTCCAGACGGTAGAATTTCGACAGGATCGCGATCTGCTCGGAAACCGACCAGATCATGTGCGAGAGATCGGAATCCTGCTTCGTCACCCCGTCCACCGTGCAGCGGATGAAGCCCTTCGCGACATGGCCGACCGCGGAGACCGGATGGATCGGTCCGACCGGGCCCGACGCGTCCGCGCTCTTGGCGACCTCCCAGGGGCGCTTGAGATTCTTCGCCTCGTCCTGAAGATCGCGGCGGGTCATGTCGAAGCCGACGGCGTAGCCGAACACGTGGTTCAACGCTTCGCTCTCGGGGATGTCGACGCCGCCCGACTTCAGCACCACGACCATCTCGATCTCATGGTGATAATTCGAGGTCATCGACGGATAGGGATGGCGCTCCGGACGGCCGTAGGGGATCGGCTGCAGCGCGTCGCCCGCCTTGTTGAAGAAGAAGGGCGGCTCGCGCGTCGGATCTCCGCCCATCTCGCGCGCATGCGCCGCATAGTTCCGGCCGATGCAATAGGCGCGGCGGACGGGGAACACGGCGGATGTTCCCAGGACGGGCAGGACCGGCCGCGGCGCGGGCGTGATGACGAATTCGGAACTCATCCGGGGCATTTCCTCATGGAACGGCGGCGTCGGGGCTGGAAGCACCTTCGCC
>CAYNUN010000118.1:0-6382 GCA_964400345.1 uncultured Methylobacteriaceae bacterium | reverse complement strand
CCTGCGCGCGCTCGACCGCATGGGCGACTTCCTCGCGAGCCGCAAGGCGGCGTGAGTCGCTTCTTCGGGTCGGTGACCGCTCGGCGTGTCATCCCGGCCGGAGCGAAGCGTAGAGCCGGGACCCGGGAGATGCCGGGTCCGCACGAGGCTCGACGAAACGGCTGGGTCCCGGGTCCGCTTCGCGGCCCGGGATGACACGGCGGTTCGGGCGCGATGCACCGTGCGATCCACCCCAATCCCGGCATCGATCGAAAACCCGGAGCCACCCTTTGACCCTTCCCGTCCTCTTCCTCTCGGCCGCTCTCGCCGCCGGGATGGCGCTCCCGGCCGCGGCCGATACGGCGAAGGCGAAGCCCGCGCCCCTCGCCGTCGAGGTCGGCAACAAATCGGTGCCGACCTTCTGCGCCGAGGACGACAATGTGCATCTGACCTTCGCCCATCCGGAGGTCCGGCGCTTCCGCGTCGAGGCGCGCCCGCCCGCGGTGATCGGCTCCATCGTCGTCGATTCGAAGGATCCGGACTTCACGGACTGCACGATCGAGGACGCGCCGCCCGAGCCGGGCGCCGAGGTCAACCGCATCGTCCTGCATGAGGACGAGCGCTTCATCCTCGTCGGCTGGAAGAAGACCAAGGGCTTCTGGCGCAAGGCCGAAGTGCCCGTGCGCGCGGGCGGGCGGTCCGAGATTCATCTGGAACTCGTCCAGCTGCATCTGAAGCGGCCGAACGGCTCCTATGAATTCCTCGTGCTCTATCCGTCGGACGGCTATTGGCGGCTGCGTCCGCTGCCGCCCGCGCGGCTGCCGGAGGTCGCCTACGGCACGTCCTTCCTCGTGGGGCCCGTGGAGGAGAACGAGCGTCCCTTCGTGGCCTTCACCGACGTGACCTATGACCCCGCGACCCGCAGCTTCCGCATGCGCTTCGCCAAAGGCGGGGAGGGCGTGCTCAAGGTCGAAGATCCGGGCGAGAAGGCGGCGGCTGTCGAGGTCGTCCTGTCCGGGCCGATCCCCTCGAACCTGCCCTTCGCCACGCTGCGCTCGATGTACATCACGGATGCGAACGCGGATTCCGCGCAGGTCGCATGGAAGGCCCCGGGCGCGAAGGGCTGGTCGCTCGAGCCGGTGATGAGCTTCAAGGGCGGCAAGGCGACGGAGTTCTGGCTGGGGCGCGCCGTTCCCTCGCGGCACAATACGAGCGCGCCGGATACGCAATTGATGCATTTCGGGCGGTGAGGGGCCCTTCGCCGGGTCACCCCGCCGCCATCACCAGCCCCGCGACGATCAGGGGGATCGGGAGCGCGACGAGAATTCTCAGCTTCACGAACCAGGCGGGCATGAAGGGCAGTTCCCAGACGAGCGTCCGGTTGAGGGCGAAGAGCGACCACGCGGTCACATAGGCGATGATCTGGGGGAAGCCCGCGCCGCTCTTCAAGGCGGCCGCGCCCAGCGCGAAACCGACGACGGGGCCGCCCGGCGTGAGCGCCCCGGCGATGCTCGCGGTGAGGATGCCGCGGAGCCCCGAATCCGGCCCGAGAGTCGCCAGCACCGCCTCCTGCGGCAGCAGGCGGGCGAGGAAGCCCGCGCCGACGACGCCGACGATCAGGCGCGGCAGAAGATGCATGAAATCCTGCAGCGTGAAGACGATCGCCTTGCGGGCCGTGCCGTCCTTCCTCCGCGCCGCGATCCAGAGCAGCAGGCCGACGATGACGTAGAGCAGACCGGTGAGCGCGAGCAGGATCATCCGGCGCGCTCCGGAATGTCGGGCGGCGGGGCGAAGCGGTTCGCCAGCATCCGCGCCGCATGGCCGATGGCGAAGGGCGCCCAGACCGAGGCGAGCATCCTGACCCCGACGAATTCGACCCCGAAAAAGGGGATTTCCCAGACGATCGCGCGGTTGAGCCCCAGCAGCAGCCAGCCCGCGATGAAGGCGGCCGCCGCCCCGGCGTCGGCACCTGCGAGCAGGAAGCCCGCGGCGAGCGGAAACACCGTGAACGGACCCGCGGGAATGAGAACGCCCGCCGCCGTGGCGATGGCGAGGCCGCGCCAGCCCGAGCCCGCGCCGAGCAGGGCGGCGATGGTCTCCTTGGGCAGAAGCAGGCGGACGAGCGCCCCGATCAGCGTGCCCGCGAGCACTTTCGGGATGATCTCGACGAGGAGCAACCCGTCCTTGATCAGGATCGCGAGGAAGACCTCGAAACCCTCGCGCGCGAAGACGGCCGTCGCCGCGCCCGCCGACAGGGCCGCGACGATCCAGAAGCTCCAATCGATGCCGTCGCGGCCCCTCACCGGTTCAGCCGCCGAGCGCCGAAGCCTCGCGGGCGAGGGCGGTCACCGTCGCCCAGTCGCCCGCCTTCAGCGCATCCGCGGGCGTCACCCAAGACCCGCCGACGCAGACGACGTTCCCGAGCGCGAGATAGGACTTCGCCTTCGCGGCGTCGATGCCGCCCGTCGGGCAGAAGAGGAGATCGGGGAGGGGCGCGCCGAGCGCCTTGAGATAGGCCGTGCCGCCCGCGGGTTCCGCAGGAAAGAATTTGAGGATGCGGCGACCCGCCTCCGCCGCGCGCATCGCTTCGCTCGCCGTCGCGACGCCGGGAAGGAAGGGGATCGCGAGCTCGTCGGCGGCGTGGAGCAGAGCGTCGGTCGCGCCGGGGCTCACGAGGAAGGTCGCGCCCGCGTCCCTCGCCTCCTTCGCCTGAGAGGGCGACAGGATCGTGCCCGCGCCCAGCACCGCGTCGGGCACTTCGCGCGCCATGGCCTCGATCGCGCGCAGCGCGCCCTCGGTCCGCAGCGTGACTTCCAGCGCCCGCAGCCCGCCCGCGACGAGGGCGTGGGCGAGGGGCACAGCGTCCTCCGGACCGTGGACGGTCAGCACCGGAACGACGGGGGCGAGACGCAGGGTCGCGAGAAGGGCGGCGTCGGTCGGGGTCAAGGCGGATCTCCGATGGTTGCGGCACGATGGGACCCGTGCGGGGGCCGCGTCAACGCTCCGGCTCGGTCATTCGGCGGGGGGTGCGGGCGATGTCGGGCGTCGCTCCTGCGCGAGCAGATAGAGACCCGACGCGATCACCACCGACGCGCCGACGAGCGTCCAGCCGTCCGGCATGTCGCCGAACATGAGCCAGCCGAGCAGCGTCATCCAGACGATCTGCGTATAGATGAAGGGCGAGAGCACATTGGCGGGCGCCCGCTGATGCGCGAGGATCAGCATATAGTGACCGAAGGCGCCGAAAACGCCGAGCGCGCCCATCGCGCCCCATTCGACCGCGGAGGTCGGCATTTCCCAAAAGAAGGGAAGGGCGGGGGTCAGCAGCACGACCCCGGCGAGGCCCGAATAGACCATCGTCGTTTCGGGCGCGTCTTCGGAGGCGAGCATCCGCGTCGTGATCGAATAGCCCGCATAACAGAAACAGCCCGCCACGGAGAACAGGGCCGCCGGATGCATGGCCCCGAGGCCCGGCCGCGTGATGATCAGCACGCCCAGAAATCCGACGCAGACCGCGCCCAGCCGGCGGATGCCCATGACTTCCCCGAGCAGCGGACCCGCGAGAAGCGCCACCACCAGCGGCGTCGAGAAGATGATCGACGCGGTTTCGGCGAGCTGCAGCCAGCGCAGCGCGAGGAAATTGAGAAGCGTCGAGAAGAACAGAAGCATCGACCGGAGGATCTGCAGCGGCAGGCGCTTGCTGCGCATCACGCCGGGCCGCGTCCAGCCGTTGATGAAGACCAGCACGAGCAGCACATTGCCCGCATAGCGCGCCCAGACGAGCTGCAGCGTCGGCAGCGTCTTGCCGCCGAGCTTGGCGGCGGCGTCGAGCAGCGAGAAGGACGCCAGCGCGATGCAGATCAGGCCGATGCCGACGAGGCGGTCACGGTCGGATGTGCGCAGGCGTGCCTTCAAGAGTCCGTCGGTCATGATGCGGCGCGCCTGCGTGAGATCGTCGCATCATGCATAGCGCCGCGTCCGCCCGGACGGAATCCCCTTCCGGTCACGCCACCCCTGCAAAGTGCGGGACGCTGGGCGTCACGGCGAAGCCGCATCTTGCGGTCGCGGCCGGAAACGGCATGCTTCGACGCGTCCATTCCGAACGGGATTCGAAGCATGACCGAGACCTATCCCCGCGACATGACCGGATACGGCCGCACTCCGCCCCATCCGCAATGGCCCGGCGGCGCCAAGGTCTGCGTCCAGTTCGTCCTCAATTACGAGGAGGGCGGGGAGAACAACATCCTGCACGGCGATCCCGCCTCCGAAGCCTTCCTGTCGGAAGTCGTCGGCGCGCAGCCCTGGCCGGGGCAGCGCCATTGGAACATGGAGAGCATGTACGAATACGGCGCGCGCGCCGGGTTCTGGCGCGTATGGCGCATGTTCACCCGCCGCAACATGCCGCTCACCGTCTACGGCGTCGCCCACGCGCTGATGCGCGGGCGCGAACAGGTGAAGGGCATGCAGGAAGCGGGCTGGGAGATCGCCAGCCACGGCCTCAAATGGGTCGAGCACAAGGACATGCCGGAGGATGTGGAGCGCACCCAGATCCTCGAGGCGATCCGCGTCCATGAGGAGGTCACCGGCGCCAAGCCCGAGGGCTGGTACACGGGCCGCTGCTCGATGAACACGCGCGCGCTGGTGATGGAGCACGATCACCTTCTCTACTCGTCGGACGACTATGCCGACGATCTGCCCTATTGGGTGAAGGGGCCGAAGCGCCCGCATCTCGTGATCCCCTATTCGCTCGACGCCAACGACATGCGTTTCGCGAGCGCGCAGGGGTTCAATTCGGGCGACCAGTTCTTCAGCTATCTGAAGGACTCCTTCGACGTGCTGTATCGCGAGGGCGTCGAGGGCGCGCCGAAGATGATGTCCGTCGGGCTTCATTGCCGTCTGATCGGCCGGCCCGGCCGCGCGGCCTCGCTCGAGCGTTTCCTCGATTATGTCGGCTCTCATTCCGACGCCTGGGTGGCTCGGCGCGTCGACGTCGCCAAGCATTGGCGGGCGGTGCATCCGGCGCCCGCGGGGATGTAAGGGAGCGGGCGGCGTCCGCCCGTTCTCACTCGGGATGGGTCGGGTCGATCCACTTCACATGTTCGGGCCTTTCGACGGGCTCGATATCGAGATTGACGGCGACCGCCTCGCCGTCGCTGCGCACGAGGACGCATTCGAGCGGCTCGTCGGGGCTGGCATTGATCTCCTGATGCGGGACGAAGGGCGGCACATAGATGAAGTCGCCCGGGCCCGCTTCGGCCGTGAATTCGAGCTTCTCGCCCCAGCGCATCCGCGCCCGGCCCTTCACGACATAGATGACGCTTTCGAGCGGGCCGTGGTGATGCGCGCCCGTCTTGGCGTTCGGGTGGATGTGGACCGTGCCCGCCCAGAGCTTCTGCGCGCCGACGCGGGCGAAATTGATCGCCGCCTTGCGGTCCATGCCGGGCGTCTGGGCCGTGTTGCCGTCGAGACGGTCGCCGGGGATGACGCGGACGCCGTCATGCTTCCAGGCAGTTTCGGCGTGGTCGTGATCGTGATGATGGGACATGGGGGATCTCCCGGGTTCTCGTTGCAGGGAGATTAGACCCGGCCGGCGGGGAGGGGAACGCCCCCCCCATCCAAGCTTGGAGGCGCGATAACCTCTTGGTTCGAGACGGCGCTTCGCGCCTCCTCACCATGAGGTTTTCTCAGCCCTTCTCTAAACCGCCCCTTCGTCCGGAATGTTCAGGACGGTGCCGCAGGCCTTGCAGTGGACGGCGTCGTGATCGTGGCGCTGGAGGCCGCAGCTCGGGCAGTCGAACCGCACCTTGTGCGGGCGGAACAGGACCTGCGCGAGCCGGAGGAACAGCGTCACGCCGAAGATCATGATGATGACCGAGATCATCCGCCCCGTCGTGCCCGGAAGCGTGATGTCGCCGAACCCCGTGGTCGTCAGCGCCGTCACGGTGAAATAGAGCGCGTCGGCATAATTGCCGATATGCGGATTGGTCGCGTGCTGGGTGGAATAGACCACGCTCGTCATCACGAAGATGAACACGCCGAGATTGATCACGGCGGTGATGATCTCCTCGTTGCGCCGGAAGAAGGCGCTGTCCCGCCGGAGCCTGTCGGCGACCTGATAGGTCCGCAGCAGCCGCAGCGTCCGCAGGACCCGCAGGAAACCCGCCGCCTCGCCCGTCACCGGCGCGAGGACGGAGACGATGGCGACGAGGTCCGCCCATGTCGTCAGGCGGAGGAATTCGCGCCAAGGACGCGGGCGGATCGAGAGGCGGGCGACGAAATCCGCGAGGATCAGAAGCCCTAACTGCACGTCCAGCGCTTCGACGACGGGATGGCGTGCGAAGTAGGACGTGACGACGATGATGAGGATGGTGATGCGGGCATGGCGCGGCAGGAGGGCGGCGGA
>CAYNUN010000117.1:0-6428 GCA_964400345.1 uncultured Methylobacteriaceae bacterium | reverse complement strand
GAAACGGGAGCCGCGTGCTTAGCAAAGGCGGAGCCGGAGCGCAAAGGACGGGGGGATGAAGTCGGCACCTCATCGTCACTCCCTTGCAGGTTCACCCGTTCGCTGATCGTGTCGTGGCCGCGACCGGTTGTCCCTCTGCGATGCCGGCCGGTAAGGCTCCTCCCTTCTCCCCTTGCGGGAGAAGGGCGGTCACCTCGACCGGGTCGCTTGGGACCGCGAGTTCCCGATCGGCGAATGAGTGAATCCGTACATCATTGACGATGGGCTCAGCTTCCCCGCTTCGCCTCGATCGCCTGCAGGAACCCCGTGAGGTCCGTCGTCGCGTGGTGGACATGGGACGCTTCCACCGCGGCCTGCTCATGCGCGTCGCGGAACGGGTCGGGCGATTTCGGGAGGACGAGCACCGTCGACATGCCGAGCGCATCGGGGACGACGAGATTCTTCGCGATGTCCTCGAACATGGCCGCGCGCTTCGGGTCGACATCGTGCTTTTCGAGGAAGCGGTCATAGGTCCGCGGCTCGGGCTTGGGCGCGAAATCCGCGGCGACGATGTCGAAGATCTCCTCGAAATGATCGAGAATGCCGAGCTTTCCCGCGACGTTCTGCGCATGACGCCGCGACCCGTTGGTGAGGATCAGCTTGCGGCCGGGAAGCGCCTCGATCGCCCGGCCCAGATGCGGGTCCGGGTCCAGCAAAGAGAGGTCGATCTCATGCGCGAAATCGAGGAAGTCGTGCGGGGATACGGCATGCTCGTCCATCAGTCCGCGCAGCGTCGTGCCGTAGCGGTTGTAATAGTATTTCTGCAGCGCTCGGGCCGACATGCCGTCGATGCCGAACAGGTCCTGCAGGAAAAGCGTGATGCGCTCGTCCACCTGCGGCCAGAGCCGCGATTCATGCGGATAGAGCGTGTTGTCGAGATCGAAGATCCAGATGTCGACATGCTCGAAGCCTCCGCGGAGCGGGGCGGTTTCGAAGCGGTCGGGGCGGGCGTCGACGTTCATGGGCTCCCGAGACGAAAAAGGCCCCGCCGGAGGGGGCCCTTCTCAATGTAGGCGGCGTTCCGGCATTCCGCAACGGCAGTGCCGGATCACGGTCAACGGGTGATGAGCGTGCCCGCGCCGTGGTCGGTGAGGAGTTCGACGAGCACCGCATGCGGAACCTTGCCGTCGAGGATCACCACGCCTTCGACGCCCTGTTCCAGCGCGTAGATGCAGGTTTCCACCTTGGGGATCATGCCGCCCGTGATCGTGCCGTCGGCGATCAGGCCGCGGATCTCGTCGACCCGCAATTGCTTGATCAGGTTCTTGTTCTTGTCGAGCACGCCGGGCACGTCGGTCAGCAGCAGGAGCCGCTTGGCCTTGAGCGCGCCCGCCACCGCACCCGCGAAAGTGTCGGCGTTGATGTTGTAGGTCTCGCCGTCCGCGCCGTTCGCAACGGGGGCGAGCACCGGGATCACTTCGCGGCCGAGCATCACGTCGAGCACCGCGCGGTCGACCTTCTCCGGCTCGCCGACGAAGCCGAGATCGACGACCTTTTCGATGCTGCTGCCTTCGTCCGTCACCGTGCGGTTGATCTTCCGCGCGGTGACCATATTGCCGTCCTTGCCGCACAGGCCGACGGCGCGGCCGCCTTCCTTGTTGATGAGGCCGACGATCTGCTTGTTGATGAGGCCCGCCAGGACCATCTCGACGACTTCGACTGTGGCCTTGTCGGTCACGCGCAGGCCGGCGGCGAATTCGCTCTTGATGCCCAGCCGGTTGAGCATGGAGCCGATCTGCGGCCCGCCGCCGTGCACGACGACCGGGTTCACGCCGGATTGCTCGAGCAGTACCATGTCGCGGGCGAAGCCGCGCGCGCCTTCTTCGTCGCCCATCGCATGGCCGCCGTATTTCACGACGATCACCGCCTCGTCGTAGCGAAGCATATGCGGCAGGGCCTGCATCAGAATTTCGGCCTGATGATGGGGATCAACGGGAGTGTCGGTCATGAGCGTCGTCCGGCGGCGAAGGTTGGGTCCGAAGGCGGAGGTCTTCTAACCGA
The DNA here is from genome assembly GCA_964400345.1 of uncultured Methylobacteriaceae bacterium. Classification (GTDB taxonomy): domain Bacteria; phylum Pseudomonadota; class Alphaproteobacteria; order Rhizobiales; family Beijerinckiaceae; genus JAIXZO01. Next base: position 4,388 of record CAYNUN010000117.1, on the reverse strand, counting down.
AAGCGCGGGGCCTGTCGCCCGTCAGGACGAAGATCCGTTCCGCCGTGCCCCCGCGCCTGCGCCCGCAACGAGCATCCACGCGCCGATCAGGACGAAGCCGCCCGTCGGAGCCGCCATGGGAAAGAGCGGACGCGACGCGAAGGCGCGCATCGTGAGATCGCCGGAGAACAGAAGCACGCCCGCGGCGAAGGCCGAAGCGGCGAGAAGGGCGGGAAACGGGCGCAGAAGGCCCGTGCGGGACGCCGCGAGCACGGCGAGGATCGCGGGCGCATGCACCATCGCGATCAGCGCGGCCTGATCGAGCGAGCGACCGGGGGCCGCATGCGCGCCCGCCGCCGCGAGCACCACGCCCGCCGCTCCGATCAGTCCCGCAAGCGTCGCGACGATGCGCTCGGCGAGGCTCATCGTCCCGCTCCGCGCTCCTGCAGGAGTCGGGCGACGGCGGCGCGCAATTCGGGAATGCCGGACCCTTGCCGGCTCGAGGTCAGCGCGATCTCGGGGAAGGCGGCCGGGCGCTTCCTGACGGCTTCCGCCGTCGCCGCGAGGCGCTTCTCGACGTCGCCCTTCTTCAGTTCGTCGGCCTTGGTCAGAACGATCTGATAGGAGACCGCCGCCTTGTCGAGCGTCTCCAGCACCGCTTCGTCGACGGGCTTGAAGCCGTGGCGGGCGTCGATCAGCACGAAGACACGGGCGAGATTGGCGCGACCGCGCAGATAGTCGTGGATCAGTCTGGTCCAAGCTTCGACCTTGGCCTTCTCCACCGCCGCATAGCCGTATCCCGGCATGTCGACGAGCGTGAAATGCCCGTTGACGTCGAAGAAGATCAGCTCCTGCGTCCGGCCCGGAGTGTGCGAGGTCCGCGCCAACGCGTTGCGCCCCGTCAGCGCGTTGATCAGGCTCGACTTGCCCACATTGGAGCGCCCCGCGAAGGCGATCTCGATCCCCCGCATCGGCGGGAGCCGGTCGAGCGTCGCGGTGGCGGCGGCGAAATCCGCCTCCCCCGCGAAGAGCTTCCGACCTTCTTCGAGCAGTTCGCGCGTCGGGGCCTCGGCCATGCGGGGCTCAGCTCGCCTTGGCCTTGGGGCCGAACAGCGCGCGGAGATTGTCCCACAGTTCGACCTTCACCCCCTGCTTCTTCAGGATCGCGTATTGCTGCAGCACCGAGAGCAGGTTGTTCCACGACCAGTAGATCACGAGACCCGCCGGGAACGACGCCAGCATGAAGGTGAAGATGACGGGCATCCAGGTGAACATCGTCTTCTGGATCGGATCCGGCGGCTCCGGGTTCATCTTCATCTGCACGAACATCGTGATGCCCATGATGATGGGCCACACGCCGAGCATCAGGATCTGCGGCGGCGTCCAGGGGATGAGGCCGAACAGGTTGAAGATCGTGGTCGGATCGGGCGCGGCGAGGTCGCGGATCCAGCCGAAGAACGGCGCATGGCGCATTTCGATCGTGACGAACAGCACCTTGTAGAGCGCGAAGAAGACCGGGATCTGCACGAGGACCGGGAGACAGCCGGCAAGCGGATTGATCTTCTCCGTCTTGTAGAGCTCCATCATCGCCTTCTGCTGCTGCGCCTTGTCGGACGCGTAGCGTTCGCGGATCTCGAGCATGGCGGGCTGGACGGCCTTCATCTTCGCCATGGAGACGTAGCTCTTGTTGGCGAGCGGGTAGAAGAGCGCCTTCACCACCACGGTGACGAGCAGGATGGCGACGCCGAAATTGCCGGTCAGCCGGAAGAACAGGTCGATGAGCCAGAACATCGGCTTGGTGATGAAATAGAACCATCCCCAGTCGATCATCAGGTCGAAGCGCTTGATGCCGTAGGCTTCGGCGGCGGCGGCGATCTCCTTGACCTCCTTCGCGCCGACATAGAGGCGCTGGACGTTCTCGATCGTGGCGCCCGGCGCGGCGGTCTGCGGCGTCAGCAACAGGTCGGCCTGATAGCTCTTCGGGACATTGCCGCCCGCGATGGTGCCGGAGAAGGTGAGGTCGTAGGGCGTGTTCTGGTCCGGCGCGATGACGGCGGCCCAGTATTTGTCGGTGATGCCCGCGAAGCCGCCGACGGCGCCCTTCACCACCTTGCCGCGACCCTTGCCGCCCGGAAGCGGCGTCTCCTTGTCGACCGCGTCGTAGGAATATTCCTGCAGGCCCTGCTCGCCCGCCACGCCGATCAGGCCCTCATGCAGGATGTAGAAGCCCTGCGTCTCCGGCTTGCCGTGGCGCCGCACGAGCCCGTAGGCCGACAGCGAAAGCGGATTGCCCGTATTGTTCGTCACCGTGTCCTTGACGGTCACGGTATAGCTCTCGTCGACCGACAGCGTGCGCTTGAAGCTCAGGCCCTGGCCGTTGTTCCAGGTCAGCGTGACGGGTTGGGAGGGCGTCAGCGCGGCGCGATCGGCCGTCCATTCCGTCGTCGGACCCGGCAGGATCACGCCCGAGCCCGGCGCGGCGACCCAGCCGAATTCGGCGAAATAGGCGCGCTCGCTGCCGAACGGGCTGAGCACGACGATATTGGCGCTCTTCGGGTCGACCGTTTCCCGATAATCCTTGAGCGCCACGTCGTCGATCTCGGCGCCCTTCACCGGGAACGACCCCTTGATCTTCGACGTCTCGATCGTGATGCGGCGGGTATTGGACAGGACCTGTTCGCGGGTCGGCACGGTCGGCGTCGCCGCGAGCGGCGCGCTGCGCGTATCGCCCGCCACCTGAGCGGTCTGCGCCGGCTGCTTGGCCTGTTCGGCGAGCCGCCGCTGCTCTTCCGGATTGGGGATCCCGAAGAACGCGTTCCATCCGATCAGCACGGCGAGCGAGAGGCCGATGGCGAGGATCAGGTTCTTGTTGTCCTGCTGCATGGGGCGGGCGGTCCTCAGGAATCGGAAGGAGCGGGAGAATCGGCGCGGGGCGGTTTCGGCGCGGCGCGCCGCAGACCTTCCGCGAGGTCGGTCACGATCCGGTCGAAGGGTGCGGACAGAAGCTCGCGCCGCGCGACGATCACGTAATCGACGCCGGGAACTCCGTCGGCGGCGACATGGAGACGAAGAGCCTCTCGGAGCCGCCGCTTGATGCGGTTGCGTTCGACCGCGTTCCCGACCTTGCGGGTCACGGTCAGCCCGAAGCGCGGTCTCTCGCCTGCGTCTTCGGCGCCGCGGACGGCTTGAACCGTCATCCGCGGCGAATGGAAGCGACGGCCTTTGGCCGCGGCCGTGAATTGCGCGCGTCGGGTGAGACGATCATAGGCCTCGTTGCGCGCAATCCGCATCTCTGCGCTCCTCCGAGCGCGGAAACTCAGGCCGACAGACGCTTGCGGCCGCGCGCCCGGCGGGCGGCGAGGATCTTGCGGCCGCCCTTGGTGGCGAGGCGCGCGCGGAAGCCGTGGCGACGCTTGCGCACGAGTTTGCTGGGCTGATAGGTCCGCTTCACGGGTCGTCTCCGGTATGTCTGGGCCGCGCCCCGAGGCGGGCGTGCCGAAAAGTCGAGGCCGGCGAACATCGCCGGCCGTCGCCCTCTCGGCCGTAAGCGGCTGAAGAAAAGCTCGCGGGCTTATGGCGGAACGAGGGGGGAAAGTCAACGCGCCGGAGGGCCGCGGAAAGCCCGCCTCGCCGCGCTCGCCGGCTCAGAAATGCGCGGCGATCGCCTTCGCGGTCTCCGCCGGCGGCCGATCGAGATTGACCGACGAGACGAAGCGCCCCTTCGCGTCCATCAGATAGACGAGCGAGGTATGGTCCATCGTGTAGGAATCCCCGGTCGGAACCTTGCGCGCATAGGCGCGCCACGCCTTCAGCGCCGCCTGCACCTGCTCCGCCGAGCCCGTGAGTCCGACGATCCGCGGGTCGAAGCTCGACAGATAGAGCTTGAGGAGTTCCGGCGTGTCGCGCTCGGGATCGACGGTCACGAAATAGGCCTTCAGACGATCCCCCCGCGAGCCGAGCGCCTGATAGACCTGCGAGATCTCGTGCAGCGCCGTCGGGCAGACGTCCGGGCAATGGGTGAACCCGAAGAAGATCACGCTGGGCGAGCCGAGCAGCGCCTTCTCGGTGACGGGCCGGCCTTCATGGTCGACGAGGGTGAAGGAACCGCCGATGCCGACATTCGGCTGGCCGGGCTTCGGGGCGATCATGGTCACCGCCATGATGCCGAGCGCGATCATGCCGAAGATCAGCACGACGAGCGGAAGGGCGAGGCGGGCGGCGCGAGTCATCGGCGGTCTCTTGCTGCGGTCTCGGATCCGGTCACATGCACCAGGCGAGGACGGTCGAGACGAGATCGGTGAACACGGCCTCGCCGCGGAGCGCCCACATCAGCGCGCCGAAGCCGACGAGCAGCATGACGACGACGAGGGCCGTCGCGCGGAACGCGGCGAGCGCAACCGCTCTGTCCG